>JAFOLN010000288.1 GCA_017419325.1 Clostridia bacterium | reverse complement strand
CTCTCAAACGAGTACATCCCCGTTATATTGAGGTAGCGCGTTCCCGTTATAAGGTTAAGCTCGTTTGCGTTCTCGCCCGTGAGGGCGTAGCCGATAAGGTGACAGCGGTTATAAAGATATAAGTCATCAATTACTTCGGGATATTTAACCGTGTGACAACCACTTTGCTGCACCATGCCGATGGAACCGCGCGGCTCAGTCGGAAGCATAGAGCCGTCTATCATCGCGATCGCCGGGCCGCATCTTCCCAGCGCGTCAAGTTCCGTGAAATGTTGACCTACGATGTTGTTTACGTCGTAATCGTTGAACATGGGTATATTATTGTTGAGTATGATAAACGGCTCTCCGCTGTATTCGGGGATAGACTGAGGGTCACTCTGTACAATGCTTTTAGAGGTGCGCTCAAAGTCTATCTGATATGCTGTTTGTCCGATCTGCGACGCTTGTGTTTCCTGCGTGGGCGCTTGCTCCGTTTGTATATCATCAGACGGCACATCCTGTAAAGCAGTCTGCTCTGTCTGAGTCGTTTGGCCCGGTGCTTCATTGGGATATGTCTCTGTGCATGCTGCAAGGCCGATCAGACAAACGCATAAAGCAAAACATATTAGCTTTTTCCTCATGGCAATTACGGATTACAGTTATGGCATGGGTCATAGCCCTTAGCGATTACTTCGGCCCTGCTCCATGTGACTTCGAGTTTGTTCTTTTCTTTCATTTGCTTGACCGACGCACAATCGGGATAGTGAAACTTCTTAGTGTTCTTGTTGCAAACGTACGTTATCTCATCTGAGTCGTCTGAGTCGTCTGAGTAATCATATACGTTCGCAGACTCGGAAGGTGCGGTATAATGGGTGCTGTTATCATCGTAATCATCCGCGTAAGTGGTCGTATTGCTTGATTCTTCGGATTGTGTCTGTGCTGCTTCTGTTGCGCTTGTCTGCGCGCCCGAACAGCCTACCAACAGTCCGACACACAATAGAGCAATAAGAAGAGCTGCGAGAATCCTTTTCATCTTTTTTCCTCCTTTATCTGTTTATAGAAAACTCCCCGGTGTTTTTACAATATCATATCACAAAAATTCATACTTTTGGTCGCTTTTAAGGAGACATTTAAAAAAAAGCGGAGCACTTTGAGGTGCTCCGCTATCGTATCTTCATGCCGTTTTCCAACCGTTTACACGGTCTTCATACGAGCCTTGTACTTATAAAAGGTATTCCTTGAAACCCCGACGAGCTTAATAACCTCGCCATCCTTCAGCGTTCCGTCGAAGTCTTTACTGTAACGCCGGATGAGCTCGATTGTCTCACGTTCCTTTTTGGTGATAAGCTTCGAGCCCTTCACACGGCCGACCTGTTTGCCTTCTGCTTGCGCTCTCTTCACGCCCTCGCTAACTCTGTGGTGCAACATAGAGACTTCCTTCTCGGCAGCATCGAAGGCAATCTCGATTTGCCGCTTCGCCAGGATCATGAGATACTCGTTTACGCCGTTAAGGATACAATCGATATCCGTTCCTGTGGGCTTTATTTTGGCCTCCAAAGCTTCTTTGAAAACGGCCGTATCAATGTGACGCTCCTTCAGAAAAACGAGCTCCACGCCCAAGCTGTAAAGTTCCTGGTACGTTTCAAAGCCCTCGGCTGCCGTGCGGCTCATCCTCGACACCTCGTCAAAGACGACCGTCACGTCGTAGCCTTTGGAGACCTCGCACTTAACGCGCCGGATAAGCTTATCCCATACAGGCCGCGCCATCGTCGTTCCCGTGTAAGCCTCTTCAAAGATAACCGCTTCGGGGAATTCACGCTTAATGCTATCAACCTGTCTTGAAAGCGTCTGCTTCGCAGTCGAAACCCTCGCATATCCGTAAATATTTTTTTTCATGAAGGACAACCCCCTTTGTTATGCTCTGTATTATTTTTGACTATAGTTTAAATTACTACACTAATAATACTGAAAAAAGGGCTGTGTGTCAATACTTTTGGTACAATTTCCGCACAGGTTTATTTTGGTACTGCTGCGCGAACCCAAGAGGATGTCTAGAAGCGAACATAAAAAAGCCGCGCCCCTGTAAAGCACAAGAGCACGGCTTTCCGCTGTTTTTACCGCTGTTATCAGCGGCGGCCGCGTCACGATCATGCGACGTTGGCGTTAAAGTGTCGAGGAACTGTCGAAGGCTGCCGAAAAAGAGCGACCTCGGAGCAGAACGTCGCTCTCTTCGTAATCACGAAGAAGACGGCCTACACCCCCCGGCACAAGTAAAAATATTTGTTCCGTTAAGACTAGCGTCGGCCTTAGTTTTCATACACGGCCGACTTTTGACTTTTTGCAATGCATTATGAGAGGCTCATATTTGCCCTCAGACGCGTTTTTTTGTGTGCCGCACTTAAGGACTTTGTAATCCTTTTCGCCCGTCACAGCGGCCTCAGCCGGCCGCATACAGCGGCCGCACATTAAGAGGTCATGG
>JAFOLN010000287.1 GCA_017419325.1 Clostridia bacterium | reverse complement strand
GCCCCATACGTTTAAAGAAAACGCGAACTGGGGGCGAAAGGAGATAACGGAAATATACAAGCAGGCCCAAAGCGGCGGCGTGCTCCTTTCAAGCATGGGAAACCCGGAAAAGTACCCTGTGTACTTCGACAAGCTTCTTTTGAACGCCTCGCAGGTCACGAACCCTTCGATAGACCCGCTCCGCGAGCCTATGGAAACAAGGGTGTTTTTGGGCGGCAAGAGCCATGAGATAAAGAGAGACGAAAGCGGCAGGCTCGTCCCGATAAAAAGAGTGAAGCTTGAGCTTTCCATGCCCGTTATGTTCTCCGCCATGAGCTACGGCTCCATAAGCTACAACGCCCATGAATCGCTGGCCCGCGCGGCGCGCGCCCTCGGCATATTCTACAACACCGGCGAGGGCGGACTTCATGAGGACTTTTATCAGTACGGCGGCAACACCATCGTTCAGGTGGCGTCGGGCAGGTTCGGCGTTCATAAGAAGTACCTCGACACGGCGGCGGCCATAGAGATAAAGATAGGCCAGGGCGCAAAGCCCGGCATCGGCGGACACCTGCCGGGAGAGAAGATAGTGGGCGATGTGTCCCGCACCCGCATGGTGCCCGAGGGCGCCGACGCCATATCCCCCGCGCCGCACCACGACATCTATTCCATTGAGGATTTAAGGCAGCTTGTATATTCGCTTAAAGAGGCTACGAATTATACGAAGCCCGTATTCGTAAAAATAGCCGCCGTCCACAACATCGCGGCCATAGCAAGCGGCATCGCCCGAAGCGGCGCCGACGTTATCGCCATCGACGGCTTCAGAGGCGGCACGGGCGCGGCTCCCACAAGGATACGCGACAATGTGGGCATACCCATAGAGCTTGCGCTTGCGGCAGTTGATACGCGCCTGAGAGAAGAGGGCATACGCGACCGCGTTTCGCTCGTCGTTGCGGGCAGCATAAGAAGCAGCGCGGACGTATTCAAGGCCGTGGCTCTCGGAGCCGACGCCTGCTACATCGGCACGGCGGCGCTGCTTGCGCTGGGGTGCCACCTCTGCCGCACATGCCAGACGGGCAAGTGCAACTGGGGCATTGCGACGCAGCGCCCCGACCTTGTGAAGAGACTGAACCCGGACATGGGCTCCGAACGGCTCATAAATCTTTTGACGGCGTGGAACCACGAAATAAAGGAGCTTATGGGCGGCATGGGCATAAACTCCATCGAAAGCTTAAAGGGCAACCGTCTCATGCTTCGCGGCGTGGGACTTACCGAAAAGGAACTTGAGATACTCGGCGTAAAGCATGCGGGAGAATAGGAGGGTGCAGGATGAAAAGGATATACGTAAACGAAAAATGGTGCCTCGGGTGTCATCTTTGCGAATATAACTGCGCGTTCTCGCAAAGCGGAGCCATGGATATGGCAACGGCGCTTAAGGGCATTCAGATAAGGCCGAATATAAGAGTAGAGGAGGGCGGCGGCATATGCTACGCCGTGTCCTGCCGCCACTGCGACGATCCGCTGTGCGTAAAGGGCTGCATAGGCGGCGCGCTGTCGGTGAAGGACGGCGTTATAACGATAGACCGCGACAAGTGCATCCACTGCTACACCTGCGTGGTCATGTGTCCCTACGGCGCGGTGATGCCGTCTGAGGACGGGGCCGTTCAGAAGTGCGAGCTTTGCGTAAAGACGAAGAAGGGCACGCCCGCCTGCGTTGCGGGATGTCCCAACGGAGCCATAGTTTTTGAGGAGAGGTGTTAGATGTGAAATACGTGATCATCGGAAACGGCCCCGCGGCCATAGGCGCGGTGGAGGGAATAAGAAAGACCGACGCTGCGGGCGAAATAACGCTTTTGTCAAAGGAACCGCACCACACATATTCGCGGCCGCTCATATCGTATCTTCTTCTCGGAAAGACGGACGAGGAAAAAATGAAATACCGTCCGGACGGCTTCTATAAGGAAAACGGCGTAAGCTTCATGCCGGGAGTGGGCGCCGTTTCTCTGGATACGGAGAATAAGACGGTCAAGACCGAGCAGGGCGGCGTAAAATACGACCGTCTTCTCATCGCGGCGGGCTCACGCCCGTTCATACCGCCCATGAAGGGCTTTGAGACGGTGGAAAAAAGGTTTTCATTCATGACGCTTGACGACGCAAAGTCGCTTCGCGACGCGCTTACGCCCGACTCACGGGTGCTCATCATCGGCGCGGGTCTTATCGGCCTTAAATGCGCCGAGGGAATAGCGGGGCTTTGTAAAAGCATAACGGTCGTAGACCTTGCCGACCGCATCCTTTCAAGCATCCTTGACCGCGACGCGGCCGCAATCGTTGAGGCGCACTTAAGAGAGCATGGCATAAGCTTTCATCTTTCCGACAGCGTGGAGGAGTTTGAGGGCGGCACGGCGCGCCTTAAGAGCGGCGAGGAGATCCCCTTCGACGTCCTCGTAACTGCGGTGGGCGTTAAGGCAAACATAAGCCTCGCGTCCGACGCGGGCGGCGAATGCGGACGGGGCATCAAGGTAAACGAAAAGATGGAGACAAGCCTTGCGGACGTATACGCCGCGGGCGACTGCGCCGAGGGCACGGACTCCGTCACGGGGCAAAGCCGCATACTCGCGCTCATGCCGAACGCCTATATTCAGGGCGAGTGCGCGGGGCGCAACATGGCCGGCGGCGACGCTGTCTGCGACAGCGCCATGGCGCAGAACGCCATAGGCTTTTTCGGGCTCCACATGGTTACGGCGGGCGCGTATGAGGGCGACGTATACGAAAGCCGCGGCGAGAACGAATACAAGAAGCTCTTTTATAAGGACGACCGCCTTATGGGCTATATAATAATCGGCGACATACGGCGCGCCGGCATATACACGGCGATGATACGCGACAAAACGCCGCTTTCGGGCATCGATTTTGAGATGATTTGCGAAAACCCGAGCCTTATGCCATTTGGGCGTAAGCGGCGCGCAGAGATGCTGGGAGGTGTAAAAGCATGAGAAAGATAAATGCCGAAGGAATGCATTTTCGCACGCTGAACGAAGTGGTAAAAAGCGCAGCGCAGAGCGATAAGAGCGTGGTCATAGACAACTGCATGGGACAGCGCTACATAGCGGCGGGGCTTTCCGGCGCGGACGTTATGATAAACGGCACCCCGGGAAACGCGCTTGGCGCGTATCTTAACGGAGCTGACATAACCGTATCGGGAAACGTTCAGGACGCGGTGGGCGACACCATGAACGACGGACGCATAACGGTCTACGGCTCCGCGGGCGACGCCCTTGGGTACGCCATGCGCGGCGGCAGGATATATATAAAAGGAAACGCGGGATACCGCACGGGCATACATATGAAGGAATATAAAGACAAGGTGCCCGTAATAGTGCTGGGCGGCTCGGCGGGCTCTTTCCTCGGCGAATACATGGCCGGAGGCGTCATCATCGTATTGGGACTTGACACGGATGTTCCGATTGTGGGAAACTTTACGGGGACGGGTATGCACGGCGGCAGAATATTTTTGCGAAGCAAAACCGCGCCGAAAAATCTTCCCGAGCAGGTATCGGCGCATAGCGCGAACAGGGAGGATATGGCTGAAATTTCAGATATATTAAAGGAGTACGCCGACGTTTTTTCCCTCGATTTCGACGCGCTCGCATCCGATGATTACTGCGTTTTAAAGCCGAATGCCAAAAACCCGTACAAACGAATGTATACCCCGAATTAGGAGGAGCATAAATGAAATACTCGAAGCAGGAAGTCAGGGACTTCATCTCGGAGAACGACGTAAAATTCATACGTCTGGCGTTTTGCGACGTTTTCGGAATGCAGAAAAACATCTCGATAGTGTCAAGCTCATTTGACGACGCGAACGACTGCGCCATATCCTTCGACGCGGGCGCGGCGGGCTTTACGGGCGAGCATACGGAAAGGACATATTTAAGGCCCGACCTTTCAACGCTTTCCGTACTGCCGTGGCGGCCGTCGCAGGGGCGCGTCGTAAGGCTTTTCTGCGATATGCTGAAGCCCGACAAAACGCCCTTTGAATGCGACACCCGCGCGCTTCTGAAGCGCGTGAGCGAACGCCTTGAAAACGCGGGCTATGAGGCAAGGATAGGCACGAACTGCGAGTTCTACCTTTTTAAGACCGACGAAAACGGCGACCCCACGAAGGAGCCCCACGACCACGGCGGCTATCTCGACATGATGCCCCTCGACCGCGCGGAGAACGTGCGCCGCGAGATCTGCTTTACGCTGGAGGAAATGGGCATTTCGCCCGAGTCGTCCCATCACGAGGCGGGCCCAGGTCAGAACGAGATAGACTTTAAGTACGCAGACCCCTTAAAGGCCGCCGACAACTTTATTACGTTTAAGTATGTGGTAAAATCCATTGCGGCAAGAAACGGGCTTTACGCCTCCTTCATGCCGAAGCCCTTCCCCGAGAAGAACGGAAACGGCCTTCATATAAACCTGTCGCTTAAAAAGGACGGCGAGAACATCTTCGACAGGGAAAGCCGCTTTAATCCGGAGGCGCGCGCCTTCATAGCGGGAGTGCTCTCCCGCATAAAGGAGATAACGGCGGTCTTAAATCCCACAACGAACAGCTACGACCGCTTCGGACGTTTCTCTGCCCCCGGCGCGGTAACGATATCAAAGGATAAAAGAGAGAGCCTTGCAGTTATTTCCGACTCGGCGGGCAAAAAGACGTGCCTTGAGCTTCGTTCGCCCGATTCCGCCACAAATCCCTATCTTGCATTCGCCCTAATACTCGCGGCGGGCATGGAG
>JAFOLN010000286.1 GCA_017419325.1 Clostridia bacterium | reverse complement strand
TGGTTGCTGTTTGTGTGGTAGCTACATCATACCATGTTCGAGTTGAATTTCCTTTTTTATTTGTCACCTATCATTTGTACCATATCAAAAATAACCGGCACTGTATATAATTTATTAGAAGTGAACCGGCGAAGACACCGGTTTTGAAAGAGAACATAAAATATTTCACAATATAGGCGAAGGAAGCACCGATATTTTGTATCGTGTGCATCCTTTCGGGCATGAAAAAACCGCCCCATGGGCGGTTTAATTTATCCTTTAAGGTATTTCATTCTATACCAGTATACGCTGCGCAAACTTTTTCGCAACGTAGTCTGCTTCCTCATTACGATATTCTTTTGCCCTTTCGCTGAGATGACACTCCAAAAAGGCTTCAAATTCCTCATCGGTAACATCTTCATCGTTGTATTCAGACATAAAAACGCTCATCACGCTTTTCATCTCATCGACAAACCACTGAGGTTCTTTTCTCATTCTGGCATCTCTCCTTCTCTCAGCATACGATATATCTCGTTTGCAAGTTTGTTATCTGTTCCCTAAACGGCGTTTTCGCTTGCTCTCGCAAAAACCTCACTGTAATCATCCGTTGTTTTTCTGCGAGGGATATATCGATAACCATTAAATATATTATATCACTTTTAAATGATTTTGTAACCGTCTCGGCGGTGCATTCTGTATATTTTTGCCTCTGATATGCCGCATTCCTGTACCCCCGCCGCAGCCTTGCGCTTCGCCGCCTCGCCCTTCTCGGTCTTTGCCGCAGGCCGCTTTCCCCTCCGAACGTGCCGCGTTATGCCAGCGGGGCATCGTTTATGCAATATTTTCGCCTGAGTTTCGGTTTTATACTTTACTTTACCATGATAGTGCGTTATAATAACAGCGCATCAGAATATTAAACAAACGATGCAATAACTTATTGAGGAAGGTATGAGAAAAATGAAAGGGAAAAAATTACTCGCGCTCCTTCTGGCTGTTCTCATGATGGCGACCGTATTTGTATTTGCAGGCTGCCAAAGCAATCAGAAGGAAGATACCCAGGATGAACAGCAGCAGACTGAAGAAACGGCAGACGTTCAGGAAGACGCAGCGGCCGACACCTCGCTTGACGATGTTATGGCAAAGGGCGAGCTTATCTTAGGCCTTGACGACAGCTTCCCGCCGATGGGCTTCAGAAACGACGAAAATGAAATCGTCGGCTTCGATATCGACCTTGCGAAGGCAGTTGCCGACAAGCTCGGCGTTACGCTGGCAGTTCAGCCTATCTCCTGGGATGCGAAAGAGATGGAGCTCAACTCCGGCAACATCGATATGATCTGGAACGGCATGTCCTACAACGAAGAGCGCGACGAGGCTATGAATCTTTCCGAGCCCTATCTTAACAACGACATGGTATTCGTTGTTGCAAACGGCTCCGAGATCGCCGACCTCGAAGGCTTAAAGGGCAAGACCGTAGCAGTTCAGAACGGCTCCACCGCTCAGGACATCTTAGAGGCTTCTGACCTTGCCGCAGACATCACCGTCGTTGGCTTTAAGGACAACATGACGGCTCTTCTCGACATGGAAGCACAGGGCTGCGACGCCGTATTCATGGACAAGGTTGTTGCAAACTACACCATTTCCGCTAACGGCAAGGACTATCAGGTTCTTGAAGAAGGTCTCTCCCCCGAGGTTTATGTTATAGGCTTCAGAAAGGGCGACCAGGCTCTCCGTGACGCCGTTCAGCAGGCTCTCCACGAGCTCAAGGAAGACGGCACCGTTGCCGAGATATCCACGAAGTGGTTCGGCTCCGACGTTACGATAATCGAGTAATAAAAAAGGCTTACATATTTTTCGTAAAAGGCACGCTTGGCGGCGTGCCTTTTACGGGTATTTTGCAGAACCAAAGGGGGTGCTCTCATGGAAACTCTTTTTTCAACAATAGACGCCGCGTATATGAGCAAGCTGCTCGTCATACTGCTTCAGGGCGTGCTCACGTCGCTGAGAATCTTTGCGATAACTTTGGTCATCGCGGTGCCGCTGGGATTTCTTGTTTCCTTCGCAAAAAAATCAAAATATAAGATCATTTCCGTTCCGATAAATATATACATACTCATCATGAGAGGAACGCCTTTGCTTCTGCAGATTCTGATTGTATATTTCGGCCCGTACTACGTGTTCAATCTGTCGTATAACAGATTTGCGGCAATAATCATCGCGTTCGTCTTAAACTACGCCGCCTACTTTGCGGAGATATTCCGCGGAGGCATCGAGTCCATGCCGGTAGGTCAGTATGAGGCGGCGGGCGCGCTGGGCTTCACGAAGGCGCAGACGTTCTTTCGCATAATCCTGCCGCAGGTGGTAAAGCGCATTCTTCCCGCCAGCGCAAACGAGGTCATAACCCTCGTTAAGGATACGGCGCTTGCCCAGACGATAGGTGTGGCGGAGCTTTTTGCGTTGTCATCGAAGCAGGCAAGCTTCAAGACGTCGGTAATACCGCTGTTTGTAGCCGGTATATTCTATTTCGTATTGAACTGGGCCGTGACTGCGGCGTTCGCATATTTTGAAAAGAAGCTCGATTATTATAAGTAAGGAGTGAGGGATTTGGCAGTATTAAGCGTATCGAACATAAAAAAAGCCTTCGGCAGCAACGTCGTATTGACCGATATCTCCTTCGACGTGGAAGAGGGCGAGGTCGTAGCCATAATCGGCCCCTCGGGCTCCGGAAAATCAACGATACTCCGATGCATAAACCAGCTTGAAACGATAGACGGCGGTCAGATAACGCTGCTTGACGACAATATGATTGCGGGCACCTCGCCCGACGGAAAGCCCATATATTCCTCGCCGCAGGTGTTAAGAAAAATGCGGCTCAATATAGGTCTTGTTTTTCAGAACTTCAACCTCTTCCCCCACTTTTCTGTTATGAGAAACGTGACGGAAGCGCCGATACACGTTTTGAAGATGCCAAAGGAGCAGGCCGTGGAGGAAGCAAAGGATCTGCTTGCGAAGATGGGCCTTTCCGATAAGCACGACGCTTATCCCTATCAGCTTTCGGGCGGCCAGCAGCAGCGCGTATCAATAGCCCGCGCTCTGGCGCTCCATCCCGAGGTGCTTTTCTTCGATGAACCCACAAGCGCCCTCGACCCCGAGCTTACGGGCGAGATTTTGAAGGTAATCCGCGGACTGGCCCGGGAAAAGCACACCATGGTTATAGTAACTCATGAGATGGCATTTGCCCGCGATGTGGCCGACAGAGTCATATTCATGGATCAGGGCGTTATTGTTGAGCAGGGCGACCCGCGTCAGGTCATAAATCATCCGAGGGAGGAGCGAACGAAGCTTTTCTTAAAGCGCTACTCCGAGGACAGCCAGGACTGATTTATTGTAAAGTTGAAAAGAGATGCAAAGCCTTTGCGGTCTTGCATCTCTTTTAATATGCCTCATTGTTTTCCTTCGGACAAAAGATATTTCTCCCGTCCGCCCTTCATGGCTTCCCCGAAAATCACCGCGAATGTGCCGCCTATGACGAGCACCGCGTCGGGACACATAAGAGCCTGCTCTGTTGCATCCGAAAGGGGCATGGACCGCCCGTTCGGATAAAAGTCGGGCGACAGCACAAGGCACGTCTCGTCATGCTCGCGGACGAAACGAAGAAACTCGGGAGAGCGCTCCATATCATCACCCGAAAGTATGACCTTTTTCGGGTCGATAAGGTCTTTTGATTGGTGGCAGAACCTGTCGAGCCCCCGGTAACGCTTTTCGGGCGTTGTAAGCTCATATAAGAGGCGCTCACGCCGCGATTTTTTTATAAATGACCGCACGAAACGCTCCAACGGCATGCTGTCCGTAAATACCGCCTCCGTCTAATCTTTTCATTCAATCGCTTGTTATAAGCGCTACCGCGTGGGCGCTTATGCCCTCCCCGCGTCCCTCAAAGGCCATGCCCTCCGTAGTCTTCGCCTTCACGTTTACGGCCTCCGTCGGGCATTTGAGTGCCTGTGCAAGATTCTTTCTCATGGCGTCGATATATGAGGCCATGCGCGGCTTCTGCGCCACTACGGTGGCGTCGATGTTGCCCACCTTAAAGCCCTGTTCCTTCATCATTTCATATGTACGCGAGAGAAGGACAATGCTGTCCGCATCCTTATATGCCATGTCGCTGTCGGGAAAGTGCTTGCCTATGTCCCCCGCGCCAAGCGCGCCTATAAGCGCGTCGATGACGGCATGGGTCAGTACGTCCGCGTCGGAATGACCGAGAAGCCCCTTTTCGTAGGGTATGTCCACCCCACCGATTATGAGCTTTCTTTGCTCCGTAAGCCTGTGAGCATCGTATCCGTATCCTATTTTAAACATAAAGTCACTCTTTTCTATTCCGTTGTTTGACTAAGTATCTGCTCCGCCAGGGGGATATCCGTTTGGGACGTTACCTTTATATTGTTACGGTCCCCTTCGGTAATGTAAACCTTGTGCCCCAGCGCCTCAACCGCCGAAGCGTCATCGGTTATTTTAAGGCTTTTATGCTTTACGTTAAGGAGCGCGTCCTTTAGAAGCTTATATTCAAAAATCTGCGGCGTCTGTATAAGGCGGAGCCTGTCGCGGTCCATGGTTTTTATGACCGAGCCGTCCGCTCCCAGCTCCTTTACGGTATCGAAGGGCACAACGCCCGGGACTGCCGCCCCGTGCTCCTTCGCGGCGGCACAGGTCTCATGTATGATCCTCTGTGTGACGAACGGACGCGCGCCGTCGTGGACGGCAACATATTCGCACCTGTCCATAAGCTCAAGCACTCCGTGAAGCGAGGAATCGGAACGCGTCGCCCCGCCCGCCACGATGTTCGTAAGCTTGGATATGGAGTACTCCTTCGCCAGCTGCGAAATTACCGGAAAGTCCTCGCTTCTTGCGACGATGACTATTTCCGAAATATCGGGC
>JAFOLN010000285.1 GCA_017419325.1 Clostridia bacterium | reverse complement strand
TATACGCCATCGACATAGGCGCGTCCACAGGCGGATTTACCGACTGCATGCTCATAAAAGGCGAAAAATAAAGTCTACGCCGTGGACGTGGGATACGGCCAGCTTGCGTGGAAGCTTCGCACCGACCCGAGAGTCGTGAACATTGAGCGCACGAACATCCGCTATTTCGACGACAGCGTGCTGGAGCGCAGGCTTGACTTCGGCACGGTGGACGTGTCCTTCATAGGGCTAAAGCTGGTGCTTCCCGTGCTTTACAGAACGCTTCGTGAAGACGGCCGCGCCGTATGCCTTATAAAGCCGCAGTTCGAGGCGGGACGCGAGGCCGTAGGCAAAAAGGGCGTCGTAAGAGACGTGCGCGTCCATGAACAGGTGATAAAAAAGGTGCTGGGAGAAGCGCAGGAGACGGGCTTTACGGTGCTTGGCGTGTACCATTCGCCCATAAGAGGACCCGAGGGCAATATTGAATACCTCATGTATCTTGTAAAACGCCCGCCGGAGGCGCCGTTCGAGGCGGACATAGAAAAGCTTGTGCTTGAGTCGCATAAGGCTTTTGAAGCGGAGAAAAATGCGTAAGCTGTTGGGAGGCATTTTTTTGAAGAAGGCATTCATCATACCTAATACCGGCAAGTCCCAATGGCGGGACGCCGTGCTTTCCATAACAAAGACGATAAAAGAGGCGGGAGGCGAAAGCTTCCTTGAGCCTGTGCATAAAGAAGGGCTTGAAGATGCGGACATAAGCTTCGCGGCTTTTGACGACATAAAGGGAAACATTGACCTTATAATAACGCTGGGCGGCGACGGCACGCTCATAGCCGCCGCATTCATGGCCGCGGCGGCCGACATACCGATACTCGGCATAAACATAGGAAACCTTGGCTACCTCGTTGAGCTTGAGACGGACGAAAAGGAAGAGCTTAAAAAGGTGTTCTCGGGTGAATATACATTCGACGAGCGCGCAATGCTCGATATATCGGTAATAAGAGACGGCGAAACGATAAAAGAGATAACCGCGCTCAACGAGGCCGTTATCTCGAAAAGCCTTATAGCGCACCCCGTGGACCTTTCGTTTTACGCCGACGGTGTGCTTGTAAACGAATTTCGCGCCGACGGCATGATCGTGGCAACGCCCACGGGCTCCACGGCATATTCGCTGTCCGCGGGCGGTCCCGTTATGGAGCCCAGGACTCCCAGCGTCGTGATAACGCCCGTATGTCCGCATTCCCTCGTATCCATCCCGATAGTGATGTCCATAATGTCCACATTTCAGATAAAGATAACGGGCGAGGGGGACAGGGAGGCCTACCTTTCGGCCGACGGAAACAAATACGGCAAGCTTATGATAGGAGACGTCGTACAGGTGGCGCGCTCCGGGCTTAAGCTTAAGCTTATAAGAGTTAAGAACCGCAATTTTTATACTATACTGCGCCAGAAGTTAAGAGAAAGGGTGTAGAGCTTTATGAAGAACAAACGGCAGCTTAAAATTTTAGAGCTCATCGACCGATACAGCGTTGAGACGCAGGAGGAGCTTGCGGAAAGGCTCAAGAACGAAGGGTTTGACGTGACCCAGGCGACTATTTCGAGAGACATAAAGGAACTGCGCATATTCAAGGTGCTTGACGCCTCGGGCCGCTATAAATACTCGTCAAAGACCGTGGAGACGGAGGACAAGATACCGAAGAAGCTGGACGCCATATTCCGCGAATGCGTCGTAAGCATCGACTGCGCGGGCAACATGGTGGTAATCAAGACGCTTACCGGTCTTGCGTCCGGCGCCGCGGCCGCCATAGATTCCATGAACATATCGCAGATACTCGGCACCCTCGCCGGCGACGATACTATATTCATAGTATTCCGCACGGATGAAGACGCGGTGCGGTTTTCAAAAGAACAGGCCGCAAGGCTTAAAGAATAAAAGAAAGTAAAATGAAATGATTGACTCTATACATATTGAGAATGTCGCGCTGATAGATTCGCTTGATATAAGCTTCTCATCAGGCATGAACGTGCTCACCGGTGAAACGGGAGCCGGAAAATCAATAATAATAGACGCAATAAACATGCTCCTTGGCGGAAGGACGCAAAGGGACCTCATCCGCACGGGGAAGAAGTCTGCCTTCGTGAGCGCACTCATATGCGCTTTGCCTGAAAGCGTCGAAGAGCGCCTGGGCGAGGCGGGAGTACGCCTTGACGATGAGGGACAGCTCCTTGTGGAAAGGGAGATATTTCAGGACGGCAAAAATACCGTCCGTATAAACTCGCGCCCCGCAACGCTGTCGGTGCTCAAAAGCGTCATGCCGTATATCATAAACATACACGGCCAGCACGACGCAAGCAGCCTGCTTGACGAAAAGCGCCATCTTTCGCTTCTTGACATGTTCTCAAAGGACAAAACGGCTTCGGCCGAATATTCGGAGGCCTACAAAAAATACAGGACGCTTTTGAAGGAATTCGGCGCGCTCGATATGGACGAGCGCGAAAAGGCGCGCCGCGTGGATTATTTAAGATTCTGCATAGATGAAATAGAAGCGGCCGACCTCACGCCCGGCGAGGATGAGCAGCTTGCCGCTCAGAAGCGTAAGTTCTCGAATGCGAAAAAGTTCGTTTCCGCAATAGAAGCCGCCCACGACCTTTTGTACGGCGGCGAGAAGAACGGCATAAGCGCATACAATGCCGCCTATGAGGCGAAAAATGAGCTGAGCCTGCCGGCACGTGACGACGAGGAGATAGAGGAATACGTAAAAAGACTCGACTCAGTATGCCTTGAGCTTGAGGATATAGCCATGTCGGTGGCCGCAAAAAAGGACGAGTTCGAGTTTTCCGATGAGGACATAGACGATATCATAGCCCGCCAGGACGAGATATCGAGACTTAAGAGAAAATATACGGGCAGTATAGAGGATATCCTTGCATTTTTGGAGCAGTGCAAGGGAGAGCTTGACGATATAGTTTTCGCCGATGTGAAAAGAGAGCGGCTGAAGGGCGAGCTTTCGAAGGCGGAGGGAGAGCTTGTAAAAAAAGCAAAGAAGCTATCGGCGCTTCGACGAGACGCGGCCGCGCTTCTTGAGGTGGAGATAACGAAGAAGCTTTCATACCTTGATATGGCGAAGGTCAGATTCAAGGTCGATATAAAAACCGAGGACGATGCGGGCGGATTCGGCCCCGGCGGCGCGGACGCCGTTGAGTTTCTCATATCGCCGAACCCGGGCGAGGCTTTAAAGCCCCTGGCGCGCATTGCCTCCGGAGGCGAGCTTTCGCGCATTATGCTTGCCATGATAAGCGTGCTTTTTGAAAGCGAACCCACGGGCACTCTCGTGTTCGACGAGATAGACGCGGGCATCAGCGGCCGGGCGGCGGTAAAGGTTGCGAACGCCCTTTACGAGATATCGGGGCTAAAGCAGATACTGTGCGTTACGCACCTGTCGCAGCTCGCTTTGATGGCGGACAGTCATTATTATATAGAAAAAACCACAGACGGAAAAACAACAAGCACAAGCGTAAAGAATTTGTCGCCCTCCGAGCGGTCGAGAGAGATCGCGCGAATAACGGGCGGCGATAAGATAACCGAGCTTTCTTTGGTCAATGCAGACGAGATGCTTAAAATGGCCGAGCAAACGAAAGCCGATATAAGAAAAACAAAAACCAAAAAGTGAGGATTTAAGGAAATGGGCATTTTTCAGGAATTACAGGACAGAGGACTTATTGCACAGGTCACGGACGAAAAGGAGATAAGGGAGCTTGTCGATAACGGCAAGGCCACCTTCTATATAGGCTTCGACCCCACGGCGGATTCGCTCCATGTGGGTCATTTTATGGCGCTCTGCCTTATGAAGCGGCTCCAGATAGCAGGCAACAAGCCGATAGTGCTGCTCGGCGGCGGCACGGGTCACGTGGGCGACCCTTCGGGAAGAACGGATATGCGCGCCATGATGTCCTATGACGTTATCATGAAGAACTGCGAGCGCTTCAAGGAGCAGATGAAGAAGTTCATAAGCTTCGAGGGCGAGAATGCAGCCATCGCCGTAAACAACGCCGACTGGCTTCTCGATCTTAAATACGTTGACCTTTTAAGAGAGGTGGGAGCGTGCTTCTCCGTAAACAATATGCTCAGAGCCGAATGCTACAAGCAGCGCATGGAGAAGGGCCTTTCCTTCCTTGAGTTCAACTACATGATAATGCAGTCCTACGACTTTTATTATCTTTTCCAGAAATACGGCTGCAATATGCAGTTCGGCGGCGACGACCAGTGGAGCAATATGCTGGGCGGCACCGAGCTTATAAGAAGGAAGCTGGGCAAGGACGCATATGCCATGACCATCACGCTGCTTCAGAATTCCGAGGGCAAGAAGATGGGCAAGACGGCCAACGGCGCTGTATGGCTCGACCCCGAAAAGACCCCGCCCTACGACTTCTATCAGTATTGGAGAAACGTGGACGACGCGGACGTTATAAAGTGCCTGAAGATGCTTACATTCCTCCCGCTTGATGAAATAGAAAAGCTTTCAAAGCTTGAGGGCAAGGACATAAACCGAGCTAAGGAGACGCTGGCCTTCCAGCTTACGGAGCTTATCCACGGCACCGAGGAGGCAAAGAAGGCAGAGGAGGCCGCGAAGGCTCTCTTTGCGGCAGGAGGAGTAAGCGACAATATGCCTACCTTCGAGCTTGCCGAAAGCGACCTTACGGACGGCTCCATCGGCATACTCGACTTGCTCGTCAAGTCTTCGCTTGCGCCGTCAAAGGGCGAGGCAAGACGCCTTGTGAACCAGGGCGGCATATCGGTAAACGATGAAAAGGTCACCGCTATTGACAAAACGGTAGGTAAGGGCGATCTTAAGGACGGTTATATGATAGTCAAAAAAGGCAAAAAGACCTTTATAAAGATCATAATAAAGTGAAACGGAGGCTCAATATGAAAAGAAAAGTTTTAAGTTTACTGCTGGCGGCAGCCATATGCGTTTCTTTTGCAATACTCCCCGCGGGAGCAGCAGACACGCCGACCTCGTCGACGGAGATGGTCTTTCAGACCGGAAACGACAAGGCTTATATAAACGGCTCGGAGACCGCGCTTCCCGAAGCGCCCCGAATCATTGACGGCAGAACGATGGTGCCGTTCAGAGTGCTCACCGAGTCGCTTGACTGCTCGGTGGAGTGGATAAGCGAGGGACGTCAGATAATCGTTACGAAAAACAGCGACCCGAGCTTCAAGCTTAAGTACCAGATAGGCAACACGGCCGTATACAGGATAGTAAACAACATGGACGAGATAACGTACCGTATGGATGCGGCTCCCGTGCTTTCAGAGAACGGCAATACACTGCTTCCGGCGCGCTATGTTGCCGAGCTTGTGGGCTACACCGTAAACTGGGCCGATACATACAACGCGACGGTCATCTATAAGACCGCGGCGCCCCTTCAGATATCCGACATAAAGGCGAAGATCGCGGCCATGATACGTCCCATAGACGCATCGGCTTCGGCTGACAGCTTCAAGATAGACGAGGAAAGATTTTCCGAGAGCGTTTATAAGGCTTTGAACGACACGCTTGTTTCAAAGAACGAGCGCAGCCTAATGTGGGGCGAGGAGCTTTCCATTGTAAGCGACTACCGTATCTACGAGCGCCAGATGATGAACATATGGAGCAGCGACAATATGGATACCCTGTCCTACGGCGAGGACAGACGCGCCATGTATGAAAAGCTGGGAGTAGCGTTTTATGTTACCGAAAAGGAGCTGTGCCTTGACAGCAGCTCAAACGCCACCCGCCTCATACAGAACGCGACCCACAACGAGACCTTATGGAATGAACTCAAGGATACTGACTACACTCAGGTTGCCGTAAGCTGTGTCAAGGACGGGGACAACTACAGAACGCTTCTTATCCTTACAGGCAGCGCAAGAATGAAATAAATCTTTCGGGGCGGCGAAGACCGCCCCTTCATCATGAAAACAAGATGTAAAACATCACCTGTATTGGAGGATTTTATTTGGCCGGACGCGGTGGAAGCGTTTCAAACGCCGTCTCTGAGGTAAGCGAGCGGCTTTGGAACAACGATTTTATAAAAATATTCATAATAGCGACGCTGTGCAATATCTCACAGCAGATGATAGGCTCAACGCTGCCGTACTATGTCATAGTGCTGGGCGGAAGCCCTAGTCAGGCGGGCGTAATGACGGGACTGCTTACTCTGGCCGCGCTTATGTCGCGTCCGTTCGTGGGGCGCATAGTCGATACGAGAGGAAGAAGGATAGTTACGATATTCGGTATTTTCATCTTTCTGTCGGGCACCCTCGTTTATATATTCTCCATGAACGTAATGGCCGTTATGGTGTTCCGCGTCATCCAGGGCGTTGGCATTGCCTGCATCTCAACGGCGAACGGCACCATAGCGGCGGATGTGTTGCCCGAGAAGCGGCTGTCCGAGGGAATTGCATATTTCGGCCTTACAAATACGCTGGCTACCTCGGTGGGCCCGGCGCTGGCGCTGTCGCTCATGACGGGCGGCGTATATTCGCCCATGTTCTCGGTATCCGGTCTCGCCATGCTGGGTGGGCTTGCGATAATGATAACGCTGAGATACGAAAAGCAGGCGAAGCTTGAGAGGGAAGAGTACTTAAGGACGCATCCCGAGGAAGCAAC
>JAFOLN010000284.1 GCA_017419325.1 Clostridia bacterium | reverse complement strand
GGCAGGCCCATCTATGCACACTTGTGTGCTGCCAGTAGTATAAGGGCTATGCCCGAAAATGAAATACCCCCGGCTATGCCGGGGGATTATTATTCCTAATCTTCAAATGGATTCAACAAGATGGGGATGAAAAATGAAGAAACTTACGTCCGGACAGGACGTATTTTTTTGAAAAAACAGGATATTTTTTTGAAAAGCTATTGATTTGACGCGGGCTTTATGATAATATAAATCCTGTCGTTATAATCGATGCGGCGCCATAGCCAAGTGGTAAGGCATAGGTCTGCAAAACCTTGATCACCGGTTCAAATCCGGTTGGCGCCTCCAATGCGGATGTAGCTCATCTGGTAGAGCGCAACCTTGCCAAGGTTGAGGTAGCGAGTTCGAGCCTCGTCATCCGCTCCAAACAAAAGAACCGAAGCAAAAGCTTCGGTTCTTTTTACTTTGCTTTTACAGTTCTTTACGCTTCACCGTTCCAGCGCTTCAGATTGGGGAGAAAATCCCAAAGCATAAGACTTGCGGATGCCACGTCCAGATTTTCGTTAGCGGCGGCAACCATCGGTGCGCAAAGCTCTATCATTTGCTCCAGCGTAAGGTCGGATGTGAATTTTCCGTTCTGATAGCAATATATGCAGTAGTCTTCGTTCATGGAGCCGTCGGCGTTGATGCCATAGTCGGCTTCCAGCTCGAATTCCATTCCGCAGCTCTGGCAATGTGTACTCATAATTATTTGTCTCCTTTCGTTTGAAAAACGGCAGAATACCGTTTTTCATGTATATTAAGCTTTTTACTTTTTCACATCATAAGCGGCGCAAAGAGGCGTCGATTTTTCGTCGTTCAGAAGCAGTATTTTGCATGAATAGCCCGCGCCGGGGATGTCTGCGGAATATCTGCCGTCAGAGCCCTCAGGACTCGTTATAAAGAGCATTTTCCCGTCCCGGTCATAAACGGCCACCCAAGGCCTTGCGCCCTCGGAAGCGTTCTCAACGCGGAAATTGACACGACTTGCCTCGAGAGTCACCTCGGTGATGGCCGGAGCATTTCCCGGCTGTCTTATATCGCTGAGAAGCCCCTTCCAGTTATCTCCGAAGAAACGCCAGTCTCCGCGCTGATCCTGGTAGAAGAGCGAGTAACGATCGCTGTCGTCGCCGGCCATGCTTATAAGCACCTGCTTTACCTCGGGCGACGTATCGCTCGCCTTCACATACGGATCGTATACGCTTTGACGCACCGTAACGGTAATGGGTTCTGTCGGCGTATAATTGTTGCCCGGGGTCGCTCCGCCAAGATACGCGTTGCCGATATAGCTGTATTTATTGTTCTGGAGCATCCGGTCGCGCAGCGAGGCTATCCACGGGTTGTACTTTGAGAATGCATAGCTTACGGGATGTCCGTCCTTATCCGTCGCAGCGGGATCGGGTACGGCTGTATGTGTAAGATAATCGAGCATTTCAATACATGGCTGTGGGTTTTCGGGCTGCCATGAGCGAAGGGCGAGAAAATACAGCGCCATTGTCTTATACGGGCTGTCAAGCTTATACTGTACGATATCCTCATAGCAGGAGGGAATGGTTGAGAACGTAAAGGTGTGTTCTTCAACCGTCACATCGATGGGCTTGTCGTTTTCGTCAACGGCCTTTGCCGCAACATTTCTTACGGTTTCAACAGGTTCTTTCTGCTTGTTTTTCGGCTTTGCGGCGCGTTTCACTTCGGGAGGGAGGGGAACGTCTCCGCTCGGCGTCTTGACGTCAGCAAGCAGCCCCATCCAATTATCGCCGAACACGCGCCAGTCTCCGCGCTGATCCTGATAGAACAGGGAGTATCTGTCGTTATCGGCGCCGGGTATTGAGATAAGTACCTGATAAAGCGGAGGATCGGTCTCCTTGGTCTCCTTTGAGCTGAAGGGAACGTATACGCTCTCCTTTACGGTGATCGTTACAGGAAGCGAAGGCGTATAGTCGTTCGATGGCATTGCGCCTTCGAGATAGGCGTTCCCGATGTAGCGATATTTTTCATTCTGGCGCATGCGGTCCCTCAAAAAGTCATACCACCACTGATATTCTGAGAATTTGCGGCTGATATAATGGCCGGTTGCATCCTTCTTGCCGGAGGATACGTCTGTATTCGTAAGGTAGTCGAGCATTTTAAGACAATCATTCGGGTTCTCCGGCGTCCAGGTGCGGTAAGCCAGAATAAGAAGCGCCATGGTCTTATAGGGGCTGTCCAGCTTGTACTGGATAATGTCCTCATACGTTTTGGGCACGGTGGTAAATGTAAAGGTATGCTGCTTTACTGTGGTGTCAATGATTATCGGGTTGCCCGCGTCGTCCACACCCGGTGCCTTGGCGGGTATCTCGAATATGCTCTCCACAGGCTCCCTTTGAGGATTTGTATACTTTTCGGGCCTTATCGTTTCAGGCGGCATGAGCACATCCATATCAGGCTTCTGCACGTCCGCAAGGAGTCCCATCCAGTTATCGCCGAAGAAGCGCCAGTCGCCGCGCTGATCCTGGTACAAAAGCGCGTATCTGTCGTTGTCGGCGCCTTCTATATGGATAAGTACCTGCTTAAGCTCGGGGCTTTCGGCAGCTTCTGCTTTATACGGGTCGTACACGCTTTGACGGAGCGTGACGGTTATGGTCTTTGAAGGTGTATAATTGTTTTTGGGAGTCGCGCCTCCAAGGTATGCGTTTCCTATATAGCGGTATTTCGTGTTCTGCATCATGCGGTCTTTCAGAAAGTCCCGCCAGTATTTATATTCACTGAAAGGCACGGCAAGTTTATGCCCCTCCGCGTCCGTCGTTTTTGAATCCGAATTCGAGAATGTCAGATAATCGAGCATCTCGATGCAGGTGTCCGGGTCTTCGGGGGTCCAGGTGCGAAGCGCCATGAAAAACAGCGCCATGGTCTTATACGGGCTGTCAAGCTTATACTGAACGAGATCCTCATAGCTTTTGGGGACCGTCTTAAAAGTATAGGTGACCTGCTCCACCTCGGTGTCAATGACTATGGGTTCACCGTTTTCGTCAAGACCTGATGCCTTGGCGGGGATCATCACATGCTTTTCCGAGGGCTCGGTCTGTACGTTGCTGTACTTGTCCGGCCTCTTTGTCTCGGGCGGGTAGATTTTGTCGCTTGCCATGGTCTGTACGTCTGCAAGCAGGTTCTGCCAGCTCGTGCGAAAGACCTTCCAGTTACCGCTCTCGTCTTTGGCAAAGAGGCAGTAGCGGTCGTTCTCTGCACCGGGGAGGGAAATAAGCACCTGAGTCTGCTCGGGCGCCCAATCGGTTGCCTTGGCATAAGGATCGTATACGCTCTGGCGCACCGTTACGGTTATGGGCTCCGTGGGCGTATAGTCGTTTTCGGGAGCAGCGCCGCCTAAGTATGCATTTCCTATAAAGCGGTACTTGTTGTTTTGGAGCATGCGGTCGCGAAGAGCGTTTATCCAGGGATTGTACTCCGAGAAAGGACAATACTCACCGTTCACCGTCGCACCGGTATCCGTAATATAGTCGAGCATTCGTAAGGCTGTCGATTCATCATCCGGATCCCACATGCGGTAGGCAAGAATCAGAAGCGCCATCGTTTTATACGGGCTGTCAAGCTTATATTGGGCCATTTCCACCGCGTTTTTTGGAACGGTGGAGAAGGTGTATGTGTACTGCTTGACGGTGGTATCGATAATATGTCCGTTCCCGTCAAGCGCCTGCGCAGGTACCTCCGTTATCGTAAGCTTTGGTTCCTTTTGCGCTTTGCCGGACGTGGCAGCCAAAGCAAGAGAGGGAAGGAGCTGAAGAATAAGCATAATACACAGGGCTAAACTGACTATCCTAGGAACTTTTGATTTCATAAAAAACCCTCCTGTTAAAAAATGATTGGAAACGGTGAATGCAGACCGCATTTTACTTTATAAAAAAATTATATCACATAATGAGTAAAGAAAAAGCATAAATTGCAAATAACAAAGCATTATAGTCATATTTTTCGGGAGTGATGTAAGTGAACGGCGAAAAAAGATTTTTAATACTGAGTTTGCACGGGCGAAAGCCGCTAATATGCCTTATTGCCGCGTTTTCGCTTGCGGCGCTGCTCCTAATTACGGCGCTTAAGCCTGACGCCCCGGTCATGAAGACCGCGCTTGAGACAGGGGCGAAAGGCAGGGGGACCGGGGCGCTGATTGTTTTGGACGCGGGCCACGGCGGCATTGACGGAGGCGCGGTATCAGTCGGAGGCATACCCGAAAAGGAGATAAATCTGGCCGTCGCCATGAAAGTGCGTTCTGTTTTGCTTTTAAATGGATTTGATGTTATAATGACAAGAGAGAGCGACGCATCGATTCACGACCCCGAGACGGAGAACGGGACGATACACGAAAAGAAGGTCTCCGACATAAACAACAGGATAGCCATAATGAGGCAGCATCCCGACGCCATACTTATAAGCATCCATCAGAACACCTTCTCAGACCCCGCGGTGGGCGGGGCGCAGGTGTTTTACGTAAAGAACGAAGAAAGCCGCAGACTTGCCGAAATATTGCAGGCAAAGCTTTCAGCGGGGCTTGACGGTAACGGCCCTAAATCCCCGAAGGAGGCCTATGATACAATAAAGCTTATGAATTCAATTGAGAACACGGGCGTTTTGGTGGAGTGCGGGTTTTTATCAAACCCCGATGATGAAAAGAAGCTTATGACCGACGGGTACAGGGAGCAAATAGCCCGATGCATACTCGATGCGTTAAACGAATTTTTAAACGAAACAGAGCGTGAAGAAACGGAATGAAGGAAAAAACAGAAAAAAACAGACTGCTTACGCTGTTTTTGGTGTTCTTTAAGGTAGGTCTTTTTACAATAGGCGGCGGCCTTGCGATGATACCTCTTTACAGGCAGGAGTTTTCCGAAAAAAGAGACTGGCTCACAGACGAGGAAATGGTTGACATCATAGCCATGACCCAGTCGCTGCCGGGCGTCATGGCGATAAACTCCGCCGCGTTCGTGGGGTACCGCATAGGAAAGGTGCCGGGGGCGGTCATAGCCGCGCTGGGCGCGCTTCTGCCGTCGGTCATAATAATACTTGCCGTGGGCATCGTGTACGCGGGCGTCTTTCAGAACGAGTTCGTTATAAGGGCGTTTCGCGGCGTACAATGCGCCCTTGCGGCCATGATAATCGCCTCCGGCATAAAAATGATAAAAAATACAATAAAGTCGCGCTTTGCGGCCGTCGTGGCCATTTGCGCGGGCATATGGATATTCTTCGACAGCACGGCGATAATCTATGTCATTATAGCCGCCGCGGCCGCGGGAGCCGTATATTTCGGCATAAGAAAAAAGGACAAGCCTGCCTCCGGCAGTAAGGACGGGGAGGCGGAGCCGTGAGAGAACTTTGGGAGCTTATATCCGTATTTTTGAAGATCAGCATATTCTCCTTCGGCGGAGGGTATGTAATGATAGGATACCTTCAGCATGAATTCGTATCGCGGGGCTGGATAAGCGCGAACGATTTCGCAAATATAGTGTCAATATCCCAGATGACGCCGGGACCCATCGGCATAAACGCCGCCACCTTCATAGGCTTTACAACAGAAGGGTACATAGGCGCGGTGCTTGCGTCCGTAGCTGTGGCTCTGCTGCCGTTTATAATGGTGCTGCTTGTGTCGGTATTCTATGACAAATATAAGAGCAACAAGTTTATACAGAATGTATTAAAGGGCATACGCCCGGCCTGCGTCGGACTTATAATCATCGTAGGCGTAGGCTTTTTTGAAACGGCCGCGATGGACGGAGGCGGCATACTTGACATTGTAAAGGGCGCCGCGTTTGACATACGCGCCGTGATACTGTTTGCGGCGTCGCTTTTTGTGCTGCTTCGCACGAAGATAAGCTCCATTTGGGTGATGCTTGCGTCCCTTGCAATAGGCATATTCTTATTCTGAGGTGTTTTGTATGAAGGCTAAAACTGTATACATATGTTCGGAGTGCGGCTTTGAAAGCGCAAAATGGCTGGGCAAATGCCCCGACTGCGGAAGCTGGAACACTTTTGAGGAAAGCGTCGTAACAAAGCCCGCGAAGGCGTCAAAGGGCGCGCAGGGCACGCTTTCGGGGGCGCGCGGGATATCGGAACCCGTGAGGCTTTCGGAGCTTAAGGCCGCAAGCGACGAGAGATACAGAACCGGCATATCGGAGTTCGACCGTGTGCTGGGCGGCGGTCTTGTGACGGGCTCCGTGGTGCTTGTGGGCGGCGACCCCGGCATAGGAAAATCCACGATACTCATGCAGATATGCTTTAATATGTGCGCGGGAAGGCGCGTGCTCTATATCACGGGCGAGGAGTCGCTTGCCCAAATAAGGATGCGCGCCGAGAGGCTTGCGGGTGACGCCATATCGTCCTATGAAAGCCTTTTCGTTGACGCAAAGACCGATATTGCCGACGTGCTTGAATCCATAAGCCGCATAAAGCCCGAAGTTATGGTGATAGACTCCATACAGACGATGTACAGAAGCGATATAAGCGGCGCTCCCGGCGGAGTATCGCAGGTAAGGGAATGCGCCATGCTTATAATAAACCGCGCCAAAACGGAAGGTATAAGCGTATTTTTGGTGGGTCACGTTACGAAGGAGGGCTCTCTTGCGGGCCCGAGAGTGCTTGAGCATATGGTGGACTGCGTGCTTTACTTTGAGGGCGAACAGCGGCTCAATCACCGCGTGCTTCGCGCCGTAAAGAACAGATACGGCTCAACGAATGAGATAGGCGTGTTCGAGATGGGCGAAAAGGGCCTCGCTGAGGTGAAAAATCCGTCCATGCTCACACTAAGCGGCAGACCGGAAAACGCCTCGGGAGCCGCCATAACGTGCGCCATGGAGGGCTCAAGGCCGATACTTTCGGAGGTGCAGGCGCTGGCGACCCAGACGTCCTTTGCGGTGCCGAGACGTATGTGCGCAGGCTTTGACTACAACAGAGCCTCGCTTATAATAGCCGTTTTGGAGAAGCACGCGGGAATTTCGCTCTCGCACCGGGACGTTTATATTAACGTAGTGGGCGGCATAAGGCTTATTGAGCCCGCTGCGGATATGGCCGTGGCGCTGGCCGTTGCCTCAAGCGTCAAAAACGCGCCTCTGGGCGACGATATCATCGTCATCGGGGAACTTGGCCTGTCGGGAGAAATACGCGCTGTGAACGCGATTTCGCAGCGAATTTCGGAAGGCGTCAAAATGGGCTTCAAGCGGTTTATAATACCGCATCAGAATAAGCTTGCGGGCGCGTCCGATTTCGGCGACGTTCAGATATACAGGGCAAAGACGATAGCACAGGCGCTGGCGCTCACGCTTTAGCGCATACGTTATCTGTGCCGGCTGCAATTTGAATTTATTTTTTATAAACGAAAAACGTAAATAAAAACGGACGATACCGCGAAATGTTTTCGCGCACTTATAAAAACGCGGCGCGCCGCCGGGACGTTTTAAGAGAAGATTTCAAAAAGGTCCTTGACGGGGAAGCGGAAAAAATGTATGATACAATTATACAAAATAAAAATTTTGTATAATTGAGGGGAGCGAAAAACCATGAATATCGCTGAAAACAACACATTCGAGCTGCTTGAGGATTATATCGGTTATATCACGGTCGTAAAGTCATATTCGCCTAAGACCGTTTACGAGTATCGGCTTGACCTTACGCTGTTTTTCAGGTTTTTAAAAATTCGGTACGGCCTTGTGCCTGCCGATACCGAGCTTGATAAAATAGATATCAGCGACGTGGACGCGGACTTTATAAAGCGCATAAGGATTGAAGACATCCAGCACTTCGCAAAATATCTTGCCACCGAACGCGAGCACGTTATCCATTCGAAAACGCTTAAAGGAAATTCCTCGCGGGCGCTTTCACGCCGTCTGTCGTGCATAAAGTCTTTTTTCAAGTATCTCACGGCCAAGCGTCATATAATTGACGAAAATCCTTCGGCGGATCTTGACCTTCCGAAGCATAAAAAATCGCTGCCGGTGCATCTTACGGTAAACGACAGCGTGAAGCTTTTGGAAAGTATCGACGGCACCTTCAAGGAACGCGACTATGCCATAATCACGCTTTTTTTGAACTGCGGCATGCGTCTTTCGGAGCTTGTGGCGATAGATATATCCGATATAAAGGACGACACCATTGTGATAACCGGTAAAGGCAACAAACAGCGCACCGCATACTTAAACGAGGCCTGTCTTAATGCTCTCAATGATTATTATCCGAAGCGCCAAGAGCTTGCGGCTTCCGCTAAAAAGCCCCATGACAGAGCGCTGTTTTTAAGCCGTCTGTCGCGGCGTATAAGCCCTAAGACCGTACAGTGGATAGTAAAGAATTACATCGAAAAAGCCGGTCTTGACACATCGAAATACTCGGTTCATAAGCTAAGGCACACGGCGGCGACGCTCATGTATCAATACGGCAACGTGGATCTGAGGACGCTTCAGACGCTTCTCGGTCACGAGCAGCTTTCAACGACGGAAATATATACGCACGTCCGCGAGGAAAGCTTAAAAAGCGCCGTGGAAAAGAATCCGCTTGCCGGAGTGAAAAAGAAACAGACGAATGTTAAATAATTCACAAATGTGTTATATGAAAAGCAAAATCACTTGATACTTTTTTATGCTTTAAAACCGTCTTTTCAGCTTAAAATCCGGTTTCGGTTTATGTTTTTGACGCAATAATTTTGCCTTTTCCCTTTTTTAACGCTGATTTTAATGCGTTTTCTCAGCAAAAGCACCGTATTTCGTCCGACTTACTTAAGTAAAAAAACAAAGACCTCCGCCAAAATCGGCGGAGGTCTTCCCTTCCCTGCCCGGGATGTATTACTTTATCGGATATTTTGCAAGATGCTCCTTTATAAGCTCTATGCACTCGTCCTCGTTTAATTCCATAAGCCAGTGGGTAGCGTTCAGCTCCACGAACTTGTACGGACCCTTCATGAAGTCCACGTTCTTTTCAGCGGCTGCTCTGCTGACAGCTATATCCTGGTTGCCCCAAACGAAGGTTATCGGGATATCGATCTCCGGCTTGTAGTCCCAGTCGTTCTTTATCATAAGGAGCGCTCTGTACCAGTTTACGGCTGCGGTGCGCGCTTCGGGCTGGGAGAATATGGTCAGATAGTCGTCGATTATCCTCTGGTCGAAGCCTGCCCAATAGCCGCGCAGTCTTGCGTAGTCGTCAGCCGCAAGAGATGCCTCGGGAGCGTCGGGGGTCTGGAATTCTCTTATGTAATGGCTCTTCGCATGCTGGGTCTCGTCGTTTGCCATGGCCCAGAGAAATGCGGGGTTATAGGGGTTCGACATGGAGAAGAAGGCGTTTATCTTGTCCGCGTAAAGATTTACGAGCGCCCAGCCGGTAGCTGCTCCCCAGTCGTGAGCGACAAGCTGGAACTTGCCCTTGCAGCCTACTGCCTCGGCAATGGCCGCAACGTCGTCAGCTATGTATCTTACAACGTAATTCTCATATCCCTTCGGACGCGCGCCGTCGGAATAGCCTCTTAAGTTGGGCGCAACGCAGCGATAGCCTTTTTCGGCAAGCTGAACGATAAGCTTTTCCCATACGATGGAGCTTTCCGGGAAGCCGTGAAGGCACATAACGAGTTCGCCGTCGTTGTCAAGGCCTGCCGTGCGGCAGGTAAATTCCATACCGTTTGCCTTTATTATCTCTTTTTTTAACGTGCTGCTCATTTTTTCCTCCTTGGATATGTTTTCTTTTTAAAATATCCCCGCAGAAAGCGGTCTGCGGGGATATTTACGCTTTTTTTATTTTATCGGGAACTGCGCAATATGCTCCATGATTATCTTTGAGCATTCCTCTTCATTGAACTGCATGAGCCAATGGCCTGCGTTGAGCTCCACGAACTTATAGTAGCCCTTCATGAAGTCCTTCGTCTTTTCCGCGCCTGCTCTGCCGAGCGCAAGGTCGGTATTGCCCCAGATGAACGTAACGGGAGCGGTGATGTCCTTATACTCGAAGTCGTTCTGTATTGCAAACAGCGCTCTGTACCAGTTTACGGCCGCAGTACGAGCCTCAAGCTTCGAGAATATGGTCAGGTAGTCGTCTATTACCTTCTGGTCAAAGCCTGCCCAATAGCCGCGCAGTCTTGCGTAGTCGTCAGCCGCAAGCGAAGCCTCGGGAGCATCGGGAGTCTGGAACTCTCTTATATAGTGGCTCTTCTTATACTGCTCCTCGTCGTTCTGCATAGCCCAGAGGAACGCGGGATTGTACGGAGTGGACATGGCAACGTAGGACTGAACGCGGTCGGGATGGATATTAAGGGTGGCCCAGCCTACCGAGCAGCCCCAGTCATGGCCCACAAGGTGGAATTTGCCCTTGCAGCCAACAGCCTCGGCAAAGCCCACAACATCGTCCGCGAGAACGTGAACGGTGTAATTCTCAAGTCCCTTCGGGCGGGCTCCGTCAGAATAACCGCGCTGGTTCGGAGCAAGGCAGCGATAGCCCTTTTCGGCCATCTGTACTATTAAATTCTCCCAGATTATAGAACTTTCGGGGAAGCCGTGCAGGAAAATAACAAGCTCTCCGTCGTTGTCAAGACCGGCGGTGCGGCAAAGGTATTCAAAACCGTTTGCTTTGATTATTTCTTTTTTTAATGTGCTGCTCATATTCTGTCCTCCTTAAATTTTTATTATTTTATTACAACAATTGTACACAATTTTTTTGAATAAATCAAGTACAATTTTTCATAAAATGTCCAATTTTAATTGCCATGCAAACTTTTATTACTGCTCGCTCTTCACTTCATCGGCCTTTTTTATGATGATGTTCTGATACGAATACGGTATCTCAACGCCCTCCTCATCGAAGCGCTTCTTTATCTCATAGCGCATATCGCACGCGGCGTTATACCCTTCTCCGTATGTCTTTGTCCATATATATGCCCGAAGCTCCACGGAAGACTCGCCGAAGCCTGTTACGCGCACTTTTACCTTGGGCTCGCCCTTCGCCATCTGCTCCGCCTTTCTTATGTCCCTGTAATCGGGATGGGAGCCTACCACCTCGGATATTATCCTTATGGCCTTGTCGATGTCGGCGTCGTAGCCTATGCCCACGTCAAGATATGTGCAGGTGTTATCGTCGGAGTAATTGAAGTTCTCTATAATGGAGTTGCTCATGGTGGTGTTGGGGATTATGAGCCTGTTGTTTTCTATGGTGCGTATAACGGTGTGTCTGAGCGTTATATCCTCAACTATGCCCGCAAGGTTCTGTGCCTCTATACGCACCCTGTCGCCCACGGCGAAGGGCTTGAAAACGGATATGAACAAACCGTTTACAATGTTGCCCATAGCCTCCTTTGCGGCAAAGCCCAACACGAGCACAACAATGCCCGAGCTTGCGAGAGCGGATATGGCGAACTGCTGAAGCGGCTTTATCTGCATTATTATGCCGAATATGCCGAGTATTATGACGGCTGCGCGTATTATCTTTTCAAGAAAGACAAGATGTGTCTGCGTATGCTTGTTCTTTATGTTTATGCGGTTGAAAATATGGCGCACCACTCTGTAAATGATAACTGTGACAAGCGCTACAACTATTATTCCCAAAACGGTGCTGATCATCGGATTCTTATCCAGAAATTCAGAGAACCGCGAAAAAATGTCCATGTAAAAACCTCGCCTCTTTGATTATTTGCCGTCGCCCGGGTCTGCCCTTCCGGGAGAGCCGCCCGGAGGATCCGCGCCCGATGCGGCGGGTTCATCCGTCAGATTATGCTCCTTTAGTACGCTTTCCTTGAAGCCGTCGAAAAGACCTGCCTTGTACATATTTATAATGAGTATAAGCGCGATCGGGAAAAGTATCATGCCTATAAAGCCGAAGGTCTTAAGCCCGGCATACATGCTTAAAAGCGTGAGCAGCGGATGGAGCCCTATCTGTGAGCTTACTATCTTTGGCTCTATCATCTGACGCACCGTAAAGAGTATGGCGTACATGGCAAGCAGCGAGACGCCCAGACGGTAATTCTGCATAGCTATGTTTATAAGGCCCCACGGCAGGAGCACCGTGCCAACGCCCAGCACCGGCAGAAGGTCAATGAATGCTATGACAAGCGCAAGCAAAACGACATAGTCAAGTTTTAGTATCGAAAAGCCTATGACAAGCTCGGTAAAGACTATAACGTACATTATAAGCTGCGCCCTGAGATACCCGCCGATGGCGGTAACAAAGCTGCGCTTTGCGGTAACAATGGCGGTATATATCTTTTCGGGAAGAACACGCTCCATCCAGTCGCGTATCATGTCGCGGTCTACGCTTAAAAAGAAGGTCGCAACTATGGTAAAGAATATGAATATCACGACCGACGGCAGGCTTGCGACTATTGTGCCAACACCTGATAATGTCTTTACGGCAAGCTGCTGGAGGTTTGCCATGTCAAGCGACATATTGTTTATAAGCCCGTTTATAGTCTCCACCACATCGGGCGGCAGCGCTGCAAACAACTCGTTTAAAAGCGACGGAAGGCTCCTTACAAAGTCCATTATGTCGTTTGCGTATGTGGGTATGAGAAGGATAAGATTAGATATCTCCGTCACCATTTTTATTATGAGAAGCGCGATGAGCGCCCCCGCTATGAGCAGGACTATAACGGCCGACACGGCCTGCGATACCTTGAGGGGCACCTTAAGCCGCCTGTGCAGCAGCCTTGACAGCGGTCTTGATATAGCGGAAAAGATGTACGCAATGATAAACGGCAGAAGCCACAGGAGTATCTTCGGCACAAGATAATAAATAAAAAGCATCGCCGCTATAAAAAGCAGCAGATATACCAAAAACATTATGAAGTTTACCTGTCTTTTAGAAAACATCTCCGGCCTTCCGTTTCCGTAAAAATTATCGATTGAAAATCGCTTACCTTTTTATTCTAATGTATAACGAAATCATTGTCAATAAACTTACAAATTCAACCATGCGCTTTTTGCCGCGAAAAATGCGGCGAGACAAATATTTTATTAAATAATTCTCCCCTCTTCTGCTCATAATAAAAACCTAAAAGGAGCAGGTATATGATAATCAGTCTTGTAAGAACGATAATTCTTTATATTCTCATAATAGCCGCGCTCAGGCTCACCGGAAAGCGGCAGCTTGGCGAGCTTCAGCCGTCGGAGCTTGTGCTGTCGATAATGATTTCCGACCTTGCCTGCGTTCCCATGGCAAACACGGGCATCCCGCTTCTGGGCGGCGTCATACCGATGGTCACAATAGTTTCAATGGAGATAATCCTTTCGTATATAATCTTGAAAAGCAACAAGGCAAGGCGCGTGATAACGGGACAGCCCAGCATAATCATAAGCAAGGGTGTGGTGAACCAGCGTGAAATGGAGCGCCTGCGCATAAACATCGACGATCTCATGGAGGAGCTCAGACAAAAGAGCATAGTTTCCATCGAGGAGGTAAACTACGCCATACTTGAGACAACGGGCAAGCTGTCCGTGTTCCCGAGAGACGATCTTAATGCGGTGCAGCGAAGCGATATAGACATAAAGGTGGAAAGATACGCCCCCATGCCCGTGCCCGTCATAGCCGACGGAGAGATTGACAGGCAGAACCTTGAAAGGCTGGGCCTCGATGAGCGCTGGCTTAAAAAGACGCTTTCCGAGCGCGGTATAAGCGATAAAAAAGGAGTTTTGTACATGACCGTGGACGAAAACAAAAAGGCATTCATAATAAAGCGCGACAGGCGCGGGAGAAAAAGCGATGAAAGCGCTTAGCGCGGGAGTGATAATGCTTATAGCCGTGCTTGCGCTCATATGGTGCGGCGTGTCGTTCCTTCACGGATACACGGAGGACTTTGAAGCGGCGCTTTATGAGGCGCAGGAGAATTATATAAGCGGCGACAGGGACGCCGCGCTTGAAAGCATCCGCAGGCTTAAGATAAAGGAGGACGGCGCGAGGGACGTTCTTTGCATGATGATAGACCACTCAGAGGTGGCGCAGGTCGATATGTCGATTTTAAGGCTCATGGCGCTTTGCAAATCGGACGATAAAAAAGGCTTTGAAACGGAGATAAGCGTGCTTCGGGTGCGTGTAAATAATATGTACGCAAGCGAAAGGCTAAGCTGGGCGAACGTACTATGAAAAAACGGACGAAAGCGGCCGGTCGAGCCGTTTTCGTCCGTTGTGCGCTTATTTTTTGCTGTTAAGTATCATAAGCAGTTCCTTCATAAAGGTATCTATATCCTTGAACTCCTTATATACCGAAGCAAATCTTACATAGGCAACGTCGTCTATCTCCTTAAGACGATCCATAACGAGCTCGCCTATCTGCTTTGTCGTAACTTCCTTTTCCATGGAGTTGTAGAGCTCGGATTCGATATCGTTCGCAATGCCCTCCAGGGTGGAAATTGAGATGGGCCTCTTCTGACATGCGCGGAGCAGGCCGGTAAGAAGCTTCTGCTTGTCAAACTCCTCGCGGGATTTGTTCTTCTTTATCACCATAAGAGGAATGCGTTCGACCGTTTCATAGGTGGTGAAGCGCTTGCCGCACTTCAGACACTCGCGCCGCCGTCTGATGCTTACGCTTTCATCCGTCGGTCTGCTGTCGATAACTTTACTTTCATAATACGAGCAATATGGACATCTCATGACACTTTTCCCCTCAACAAGTTTATAATTATGTAATCTTTTTACTCTATTATACCAACTTGAAAGGTATGTTTCAACATATAAACAGAAAAAAACACAAAATATAGTTGAATTTTTTTCACTGTTCGGAAATATGGTCGTAAACTATGTCATAAAGCGTACACGGGGTGACCGCCCCCGCAGAAAGCCTTCCGATAAGACGCTCTACCCGCTCCCTTTCGGGGCTTATCCCATATATGCGCGACGTCTCGTTCTTTTCAGCCGCGTCCGGGCGGATAAGCTCCACCTCGCAGCCGTACTCTTCGCCGTCCGCACCGCGGTTTACTATCATGTAGTAGTTGAGTACGGCGGGAGCGCCGCCCCCAATATTTTGTGTTGTGCTTGACATCTTGATGCGTTTGTACATTTCGTTCATCCCCTCTGTTTTGTTTTTTCGAGAGTAATTTTAGATAACGGAGGGGCAAAAAACAAGGGGTAAAATATCGCGCGTTTCCCCATAAAGCAACATCTGTCTTTATATAATGTAGATAACGTTCCGCCATGGTATTATGTCAACACTTTCTTATTAGAAAAACATTTTTTCCTGTCGGAAAAAGAAGATGGATTTTTTAAGGAAGGCATCAAAAAAACGGACCCGTGGGGGTCCGTTTTTTTACTTGATTGACGGTTTTACGCCTTTGCGCGCTTTGCCTTTGCGGGAGCAGCCTTGCTGCTCTTGCCCGTTCCCTTTTTGTTTTCAAGCATATACCAGAAGTTGCCCGAAAGGAATACGGATGAATACGTACCGCAGATTATGCCGATAACTATCGGAAGCGCGAAGTTCCTTATGGAGTCTACGCCCATGATGCAAATGAGCAGAACCATTACGAAGGTGGTCAGCGAGGTGAGTATCGAGCGGTTCATGGTCTGCCAGATGCTCACGTTTACCACGTTCGCGAAGTCGTCGCGGGACATGGCCTTCTTGTTCTCGCGCACCCTGTCGAAGAGTACTATGGTGGCGTTTATCGAATAACCTACTATGGTGAGTATAGCCGCGATGAACGAGGTGTTTATCGGGATGGCGAACAGCACATAGAAGGTAAGCACCACGAGCACGTCATGCACAAGGCATATTATTGCCGAAAGGCCCGACTTGAAGCTGAACCTTATGGTGATATACACAAGCATGAGCGCAACTGCCACGACGATGGAGATGAGAGCCGCACGGCTCATGTCCGAGCCGACGGAGGGCGATACGTTGTCCACCGAGTAACGGTCGGCTATCGTAAGACCGAACTCGGCCGCGATGGCGTCGAACGCCGCGTCACGCGTCTCGCTGGAGAGCTCCTTAGACTTTATAAGGATCTCCTGACGCTCGCTGCCCGTTATCTGGATGCTGGAGGCAGCCTCGCCCGTAACGTCTACCATAATATCGTTGATCTTTGCTATATCCTGATCGGTTATTTCCTTATGGAGGTTATACTGCTGCGTGGTACCGCCGGTGAAGTCTATGTCGAGGTTAAAGCCGCGAACGCAGAATCCGATTACGCCGGCAATTATTATAATGATCGAAATCGCAAGAAAAATCTTTCTTTTTCCTACAATGTCAATGCGTACTTTTGTATCCATTCTAAATCCCCTCCCTTACGCGCCGTAGAGCTTGTGATTCGTTACACCGAAGCCCACCATGCACTTTAACAGTATTCTGGTGATTATCAGCGCCGTTATAAGCGATACGATGACACCTACGAAGAGCGTTATTGCGAAGCCCTGGATGGAGCCGGTACCGAACTGCCACAACACGAACGCCGCGATAAGCGTGGTGATGTTCGCGTCCAGTATAGCTTTGAAGGCGCGCTTGAATCCGCTTTCAACGGAAGCCTTGACAGACTTGCCGAAGCGTATTTCTTCCTTGACGCGCTCGAATATGATGACGTTCGCGTCGACCGCCATACCTATTGACAGGATTATGCCGGCGATGCTGGGGAGCGACAGGTTGAAGCGGAATACCGATATGATTATTCCCACTATCGCAACGTATGCCACAAGAGCTATGACAGACATAAGGCCCTGTATGCGGTAGAATACTATCATGATAACAGCCACGAGGATAAGACCTATAAGACCTGCCCAGAGGCTCGTTTCAAGAGCGCGCTCACCGAGCTGCGGGCCTACCGAACGAAGCTCAACGTCCTTTAATGCGAAGGGGAGCTGTCCGGCGGTGATGATGTCTGCAAGCCATGTGGTCTCCTCTGCCGTGAAGGTGGGGCTTTCGATAACGCAGGACTCAGAGTCTATGCGGTACGAAACGGAGGCCGAGCTTACCACCTCGCCGTCCATTAAGATGGCAATGATATTCTGTCCCTGCGGGAGCTTCGATATTCTGTCGGTCTCTTCGGCAAATATCTTTGCGGCGTCCTGCGTGAACGTGAGCGAAACGTAATACTGGCTCGTGCCGTTCTGCTGGGTCTGGCCGTACTGAGACTTTGCGGAAACCACGTCGGAGCCCGTTAAGAACACGTTGCCCTGGTAGTCGCAGAATACAAGCTGCGCGGTGGAGCCCAGCTTCTGAACTGCTTCCTCGGGATCGTCTATCGAGGGTATCTCGATACGAACGCGCCTGTCGCCGACCTTGGTTATGTCAGCTTCGTAAAGTCCCAGAGAATTGAGACGCTGGCGCATCATGCTTACGACCGAATCCATGGAGGTCGAAAGCTCATCGGGGCTCATACTCTCTTCGATCTGAGCCTCATAGGTGATAACGGAACCGCCAACGAGGTCAAGGCCTTTTCGTATGCCGTTTTCCGTATCGAATACGCTGGGGATCATGAAATTGCCTGCGTATATGCCTGCCAAAGCAATATACGCGAGTATTGCAATAACAATAAGCGTAACTACAAATTTAGGAAGGGTTTTTCCCATACATTTATGCCTCCTTTTTACATACAAAATAAATTATATAACGAAGATCGGCTTAAAGTCAATAAAATGATGAAAATTGGCTGAATATTTATTTTTTAAGCCGCCGCGCCTTTTATACGTTAAGCTCAACCTTCATGCCGAGCTCATCGCTGTACTTTTCTATCATGGGCGAAACGACCTCATCGATAAATTCCAGCGTCTGATTTGCGGCGCGTCCCGTGTAATCGGAGGGGTCGAGCATGGTCTCTATCTCTTCCTTCGTAAGGCCGAACGCCGGGTCCTCTGCGATGCGGTCGATAAGGTCGTTCTCGCCGCCGTTTTCCTTTACGTTCTTGCCTGCCGCGATGGAGTGTACCCTCAGGCGTTCGTGGAGCTCCTGCCTGTCCCCGCCCTTCTTTACGGCGTTCATCATAATATTCTCGCTTATCATGAAGGGAAGCTCCGCCATGATGTGGCGGTTTATCATCTTCTCATAGACCACCATGCCGCGCGTTATGTCCATGTATATATTGAGTATCGCGTCAACGGCCAGAAACGCCTCCGCAACGGATATGCGCTTGTTTGCCGAGTCGTCAAGCGTTCTCTCGAACCACTGGGTGGCCGAGGTCACGGCGGGGTTAAGGGAGTCTATTATAACGTAGCGCGCAAGCGAACCTATGCGTTCGCTTCTCATGGGGTTTCTCTTATAGGGCATGGCCGAGGAACCTATCTGATGCGCCTCGAAGGGCTCCTCTATCTCCTTCAAGTGAGAAAGAAGCCTTAAGTCGTTGGAGAACTTGTACGCGCTCTGGGCTATGCCGGAGAGCACCGACAGCACGCGGGAGTCGAACTTGCGCGAATAAGTCTGCCCGGAAACGGGAACGCATTCCGAAAAGCCCATCTCGGAAGCGATAAGCTTTTCAAGCTTCTTTACCTTTGCCTCGTCGCCCTCGAAAAGCTCCATGAAGCTTGCCTGAGTGCCCGTGGTGCCCTTTGAGCCGAGAAGCTTCAAGCGGGACAGTATGTATTCGAGATCCTCAAGGTCCTGCGTAAGCTCATATATCCAGAGCGAGGCTCTCTTCCCCACCGTCGTAAGCTGCGCGGGCTGGAAGTGGGTAAAGCCCAGCGTAGGAGTTTTTGCGTATTTCTTTGCAAAACCGGAGAGCTGCCATATAACGTTTACAAGCTTTTTCCTTATAAGAAGAAGGCCCTCCTTCATAAGGATGACGTCGGTGTTGTCGCCCACATAGCAGGAGGTGGCGCCCAGATGGATTATGCCCTTGGCATTCGGGCACTGAAGGCCGTATGCGTAAACGTGGGCCATAACGTCGTGGCGCACTTCCTTTTCGCGCTTTCGCGCCTCGTCGAGATTAAGCTCGTCCTTGTGAGCTTCAAGCTCCGCTATCTGCTCGGGCGTAATGGGAAGCCCAAGCTCCATTTCGGCGCGTGCCAGCGCTATCCACAGCCTGCGCCACGTCTTGAATTTCTTGTCCTCAGAGAAGATATACTGCATTTCGTCGCTTGCATATCTTGAGCTTAAGGGACTTTTATAAGATGTACTCATTTTTCACCTCTATAAACAAAATACAGGCGCGGGAAGGCGCGCCCGGTTTTATATTTTCACATAGTAAAGTTTAATACTAACAGGTGTTGTTGTCAAATAAAAAAGCGGGAGATTATCAATCTTGCGGATTTTGAACAAAAAAGAAAGCGGATGCATAACGGCATATGACCGATATTTATCCGCTTTGCCTTAAAACACCTTAGTTTTCGCTCACTGTCTTTAAAAACTCTTCAAGTCTGTCGAGACCTTTTACGATGTTTTCCATGGAAGTGGCGTAGGACCATCTCACATAATTGCCTGCGCCGAAGCTCTCGCAGGGTACCAAAGAAAGCCTGAAGTCGTCAAGAAGTATCTCGCAGAGCGCCGACGCGCTTTCTATTTCTTTGCCGTTATACTTCATGTTGAAAAGCTTTGAAACGTTCATCATTACATAGAACGCCCCCATGGGCTTGCGGCAGTGAACATAGGGCAGGCTGTTAATGCGGTCCACCATATAGTTCCTGCGCTTTAAGAACTCGGCCTTCATACGCTCCGCGGAGCCGTCGTCCTTCGACAGAGCCGCCAGCGCCGCATACTGCGCTATCGTATTGGGGTTGGAGGTGGAGTGGCTCTGATAATTGCTCATAAGCGCCGCTATCTCATGGTTGCTTGCGGAGTAGCCTATGCGCCAGCCCGTCATGGCGTAGGTCTTGGAAACGCCGTTTATAACTATGGTAAGATCCTTTATGTCTTCGCCGAAGGATGCAATGCTTACATGCTCCTTGCCGTCGTATATAAGCTTTTCATATATTTCGTCGGAGATAACGTATATGCCGTTCTTAACGCAGATGTCGGCTATTACCTTGAGGAACTCATTCGATATCATCATGCCTGTGGGGTTGTTCGGGTTCGTTATGATTATAGCCTTCGTCTTGTCCGAAAGCGCGTCCTCTATCTGCTTTTTCGTTATCTGAAAATCGTCTTCCTCTTTACCCTCGAGTATTACGGGATAGCCGCCCGCCATCTGTATAAGCTCATAATAGCTTACCCAGAACGGCCCGGGAAGGATTACCTCGTCGCCGGGATTCAAAAGCACGCTGAGCGTGTTGTAAAGCGACTGCTTCGCACCGCTCGATATGATTATCTGCGAGGGCTCGTATGTAAGGTTGTTGTCCTTCTTTAATTTATTGCAAACAGCCACCTTGAGGTCGTATATGCCGGACGCCGGGGTATACTTAGTCTTGCCTTCCTCTATTGCCTTGCATGCGGCGGCTTTAATATATTCGGGAGTGTCAAAATCGGGTTCGCCTGCGGCAAATCCGACTACATCTATACCCTCGGAGAGCATACGCTTGAATTTTGCATCTATCTTCAGGGTAGCCGAAGGATGTATTCTCGATGCTCTCCTGGATAAAGGTTTTTTGTTCATTCGATCTGTCACCTCTCAAAAGTTACCAAAAACGCTCTTTGCGCTGATTTTAAGATATTATATACTACTTCTTGCAAAATATCAATAAAAAAGGCGCAAAAAAATAAAAATATGAAATTTCACAATAAACTTAATTCATATTCTGCTTTATTACAGCACTTATTATATATAAAGAAGCAGACGGCGCGCCAATGGCGCGCCGCCCGCATTAAAAAACGCACCGCTCATATAAGAACGGGCTGAAGCTGCCTTCCCGAAAGGGCATAAAAAACAGCCTCGGGGAGCTTTTTCATATCGGCTGTAAGCGACGATTCCTTCGCCGCGGGATCGTCCTGTCCGAAGGGCACGAAGTACACGTTCTTCGCGTTCATAAGAAGACCGATATTCTTCAGGTTCGCCGAAAGCGCGTCGTTCGTCGAAAGCGCGATTATAACGGGACGCCTGTTTCGAAGCTGCGCCTTCGCGGCCATAGTGACCGAGGTATCGGTAACGCCAAGGGCAAGCTTTGCAAGCGTATTTCCCGTGCAGGGCGCAATGACGAGCGCGTCAAGAAGCCTTTTCGGGCCTATCGGCTCCGCTTCGGGTATGGTGTG
>JAFOLN010000283.1 GCA_017419325.1 Clostridia bacterium | reverse complement strand
TGGTGCGCACAACGTACCTTATAGACGCCTCCGGCACGATAGAGAAGGCGTGGCCGAAGGCCAAGCCGGACACGAACGCCGACGAGATACTCCCGTATCTCACGGCAGAATAAGAACCGCCCGTCCCCGCCGATACTCCCCGGCGGGGCTTTTTTTCGCGTGGCCACCCGCCCCGCCCCCCGTGTCATTCCGAGGCGCGACGCGCCCCAAAGCCTCCCCAGCTGAACCACCCCAAAAAAGCCTTCCCCTCAAGGGGAAGGCTTTTGGAAACAACGTGTCTGAAAAAAAGCTGCTCCGCGGCCGAGCCGCTCCGGGTGCCGGGTGCCCGCTTGGGGTTATGCGGGCTTCGGAAGCAGACTTCCGAAATGATATCCGCTCCCGGAGGAGCGGATGATATACCTTCGGTATTATATCGCGCTTCGCGCGATGAGATACGCCTTCGGCGTATGACCGGGGGCATAGGGGGGGCGGGACGCCCCCGCGCCCCTCACGCTTGACCTCCCCACCGCTTCATGTTAAAATAAAATATTATAGACGAACAGCTCATTGGAGGTGTCCGCATGGGACATAAAATACTTATCGTTGAGGACGAATCGTATATCGTTGATATTCTTGACTTTAACTTAAAAAAAGAGGGCTTCGAGACGGACGCGGCCTACACGGGGCCGGACGGACTGAAAAAAGCCCTTGAGGGCGGCTTCGACCTTATCCTTCTCGACGTCATGCTCCCCGGGATGGACGGCTTCGAGGTCTGCCGCAGGCTTAGGGAGCAGAGCGCGACTCCCGTCATAATGCTTACGGCGCGCGAGGAGGAGAGTGACAAGGTGACCGGCCTTGAGCTCGGCGCCGACGACTACATAACGAAGCCCTTCTCCATAAAGGAGCTCATCGCCCGCGTAAAGGCCAACCTGCGCCGAAAGAGCCTTGCGGACGGCGCGCCGCTTCCCGGCCGCACCGTATTCGGCGACCTTATCATAGACCGCGACAACTACGAGGTAAAAAAGCGGGGCGAGGTCGTAAACCTTACCTTGCGCGAATTTGAGCTTTTAAAGTTCCTGTCCTCCCAGCCTAAAAAGGTCTACTCCCGCGAGGAGCTTTTAAAGGAGGTATGGGGCTACGAATACTCCGCCTCCGCCGACGACGGGCGCACCGTTGACGTTATGATACGCCGCCTCAGGGAAAAAATTGAGGACAACGACAAGCAGCCGCGCTATATAGTTACAAAACGCGGCGCGGGCTATTATTTCGATTTTTAACAAGACTTTTATTATAGGAAGATCAGTATGTTCAAAAGCCTTCAGATGCGTATGACCTTCGTGCTCATACTGCTCATCGTCTGCATAATGATGGTCGTGGGCACATTCATACTTCACGGCACCACTTCGTTTTATATACGCGACTTCACCACAAAAATGAATACCGTATTCACAGACGAGACAAAGGAAACGCTGTCCCGCCAGGCTCAGGGCGAAAACTCCTACGTCGCCCTGAACAGCCTTCTCTCCGCCTACTCCGCTCAGATAGGCGTCACGGCATACCGCAATTACTATATCCTCGACGGCCAGAACGCCCAGTTTTTAGAGGGCACCAACCCCGACGAGGGCATGCAGCTTGAGCGCACGCCCAATATAATAACGGCGCTGTCCGGCGAGGTGGGTCAGAGCGTGTCCGCCGTGTCCGAATATATGGACTACGCCGTGCCCGTCTTTTCCGACGACGGCGCGGTAAAGTATATCATATACGTAAAGGACACAAAGGAGCAGGTGCAGGACGTGCTCTGGATGATCTTCGCCGTAATCGTACAGGCCATGATGCTGGGCCTTATCATCGCCGTGGGACTTAGCTTCCCCCTTGCCCGCACCATAACGGCCCCCATCGGCAACATAACGCGGGGCGCAAAGAAGCTCTCCGACGGCGACTTCGGCTACCGCCTCGACGTCACCTCCACCGACGAGATAGGCGTGCTTACCGAGGCCTTCAACTCCATGGCCGACGTTATAAACGAAACGATGGACGAGATAAACCAGGAGAAAAACAAGCTGGAAACGCTGTTTTTATACATGACCGACGGCATTGTCGCCTTCGACCCCGACGGCGGCCTTCTTCATATCAATAAGGTCTGCTGCGATATGTTCAGAGTGGGCGACGGCGACGAGATAACCTTCGATTCCCTCTTCTCACGCACGGAGACGGGCGTCACCTTCGGCGAGGTGCTTTCCCTCGAGCGGGGCAAGACCCTCGTATACGACGTGGAGTACAACGAAAAATTCCTTGAGATAATCTTCGCCCGCTTCGACCCCGACACGCAGGACGGCGGCATACTCGCCATAATCCACGACGTGACCCAGCAGCAGAAGCTGGATACCGCGCGGCGCGAATTTATAGCGAACGTCTCCCACGAGCTCCGCACGCCGCTTACCAACATAAAGAGCTACACCGAAACGGTGCTGGAAAGCGACGACATACCGCCGGAGCTTCGCCACAAATTCCTCGGCATCGTTGTAAACGAGGCCGACAGGATGGCGCGCATCGTAAAGGACCTTTTGGTGGTGTCGCGCCTCGACAACAACCGCATGGACTGGAAATTCTCCCGCTTCTACCCGGAGCTTACGCTTCGCGGCACGTATGAGGCGGTGCTCATGGACGCAAAGCGCCACTCCCACAACGTGACATTAAATATCGAGAACGAGCTCGGCACCATGACGGGCGACAAGGAGCGAATAGAGCAGGTTATAGTAAACATCCTCTCGAACGCCATGAAATACACGCCCGACGGCGGCCGCATCGAGGTGACCGCCTCCCGAAGCGACGACGTGCTCACCGTAACGGTCGAGGACAACGGCATAGGCATACCGAAAAAGGACCTGCCCCGCCTGTTCGAGCGCTTCTACCGCGTTGACAAGGCGCGCTCCCGCGAGCGCGGCGGCACGGGACTTGGGCTTGCCATCGCCCGCGAGATAGTTTCCGCCCACGGCGGCACGATAAACATAGAAAGCGAGCTTGACCGCGGCACAAAGGTGACCATCACCCTGCCCTGCAGGCTCACCGCCCCCGTCACCCACTGAGGACGGGACAAGGCTTACATAATTTTTTCTAAAAGGAAGACCGCGTGAAAAAGACAGATATCTTTTTAAACGTACTGCTTGTAATACTGATAATAAGCGCGGCCGTGCTCACAATAAGGGTATGGGCCTTCGACACGGGCATGCTCTCAAAGGAGGCGGCACTCCCGCGCTTCATAACGCGCCTTGAAAACGGACTAAAGTACGGCGTTTTTCAGGACGCGCGCGAAAGCACGCCCGAAAATGCCATAATAGAGAGCTCTCTTATATATCCGCAGGACATGGTATTCGCGACCGACGGAGGAATGCGCATAATGCCCCCCTTCGATTCGGGACTGAGGGAAACGGTGAACGGCGAGGCCTCGAGCCTTATCGGCGTCGTCATGTCGTCGGAGGACTGCACCGTTGTGCCCATAGACGAGCGCGAGCTTCGCGACGCCCTCGCCTTCAACAGCGTCTGCTTCTCCTACGGCTACGCACTCGACTTTTCGCTATACTCAAACTATCTTGGGCTCATCTCCGACAGCTTCTCCGGCTACGGCAGCTTCGACCTCTGCGCCATAGCCCAGCGCGGCGACCGCATATTCGTCTACTTCTTTACGAAGGATACCCGCGAGGGCATAGGCGCGTCAATTCCGGCCGACGGCCGCGTGACGGCCATGTACGCCGCCCTCACGGGCGACACGGGGAGCTTTGTGCCCTGCTCCTTCGGCTATGAGCTGGCAGACGGCCTTTCCTTCGCGCTGCCGCCCTACTGCGTGCTGCCCGAGGGCTCCGTGAGCGCGCCGAAGCTTTCGTCCTTCCCATATATCTCCCCCGTGGAGGAGGGGCAGGAAAAGATAAGAAAGGCGGAAAAGCTCTTAAAGCCCTTCGGCTTCCACAGCTCCTCGGGGCGCTGGTACGAGGACGCGCAGGCGCTCTCGTATATCTCCGACTACGCCACCTTAAGCCTCACATACGACGGCTTCTTTGAATATAAGGCTCTGAGCGCCGAGCGCGGCTTTACCCCCGCCGACGCGGCGGACTCCGC
>JAFOLN010000282.1 GCA_017419325.1 Clostridia bacterium | reverse complement strand
CGTCTATACCGGGCATGGTATCGAAGGTGCAGGTAAAGGAAGGCGACAAGGTTGAAAAGAACCAGGTAGTCGCAATCGTCGAGGCCATGAAGATGGAGACGAGCGTCGTAGCCAAGGTGGACGGCACGATAGAGAAGGTCTACATAAAGGAAGGCCAGTCGGTAAAAGCAGGCGAGCTGCTCATACAGATGGCGTAAACGAAATATGCGAAGAAAAGCGAGACGGCATTTGCCGCCTCGCTTTTTTATATGGGGCTGTCCGCCCCGAATAAATGCCCCGCCTTACGGCGAGGCGCTCCATATTCCGGCGTCGGCTTATATAAAAAGCCGGCGCTTTTCGTTTCCTCGGGACGGCTTTTGCCGTCCCGTTTTTTACCCCTCCCCGCTTCCCCGCTCAAATACAAATCATGTTAGTAATATGTTGAAAAACGTCGTTTTTTGTAATAAAATATCGAGATAGAAGCATAAAAAAACCGGCGGCAAAATGCCGCCGGATACGTATTAAAAATTACTGTGCATCAACTTTTGCCATGTGCGCGATAAGCTCAAGCAGCTTGTTTGAATAACCCCACTCATTGTCGTACCAGGAAACGACCTTTAAGAACTTGTCGTCCAACATTATGCCGGCCTTTGCGTCGAAAATGGAGGTGCGCGCATCGCCTATGAAGTCGGAGGATACAACGTCCTCTTCGGTATAGCCGAGGATGCCCTTAAGCTTGCCTTCGCTTGCTTCCTTCATAGCGGCGCAGACCTCATCGTAGGTTGCGGACTTCTTTAAGTTCACCGTAAGGTCGACTACGGAAACGTCCAGCGTGGGTATTCTGAAGGACATGCCGGTGAGCTTGCCCTTAAGCTCGGGGATAACGAGACCTACTGCCTTTGCGGCGCCGGTGGACGAGGGGATTATGTTGCCCATGGTGGCGCGGCCGAGACGCCAGTCCTTCTTCGAGGTGCCGTCAACGGTGAGCTGGCTTGCGGTTGCGGCGTGAACGGTGGTCATAAGGCCTTTCTCGATGCCGAAGGTGTCGTTTAATACCTTCGCAACGGGAGCGAGGCAGTTCGTGGTGCAGGAAGCGCCGGAAACGACCTTCATGTCCTTCGTGTACTTTTCCTCGTTTACGCCGTATACAAATGTGGGAGAACCGTCCTTCGACGGAGCGGAGAGCAGAACCTTCTTTGCGCCGCGGTCAAGGTGACCCTGGCTGCCTTCAGCGGTAAGGAACTTACCGGAGGATTCGATAATGTAATCCGCGCCTACATCGCCCCACGGAAGCTCCGACGGGCTGCTTCCCGGCAGAAGAAGAACTTCCTTGCCGTTTACGACCAGCTTGTTGTCGCCCTTTGTCTCTACCGTGCCGTTGAAGCGGCCGTGTACCGAGTCATACTTGGTCTTGTAGAGCATATAATCGAGGGTAAGACGCGGGCCGCCGCTTACCGCTACGACTTCAAATCTCTCGGGCTGCTGGAGCGCCGCGCGAAATACGAGTCTGCCTACTCTGCCGAAGCCGTTGATGCCTATTTTAATACTCATAACAAAAAATCCTCCCAATAATATTGTAATAATTGATGGATATAGTATTTCTATATCGTATTTTACACCAACAAAACATCTAATACAACCGATAAAAGGAGTATTTTTTGAAGTATTGCGAGGATTTTTGCGAAAAAAGCCGAAGAAAAGCAAAAGATATATAAGCAATCTGGAGAATATTGGAGAAAAACCGATGAGCACTAAAAATTTCAGACAGTTCTTTTTGGACTATATAAAAACGTCGGCGGACGCCGTTCTGGCCGCCGACAGCAACATGAAGGTCATATCAATAAGCGCCGCGGCGCGCCATATACTGCCGGGCCTCGACGCGGGGAGCGACATTTCCAGCATAGTGGATCCCGAGGGGATCGCGGGCGGTCTTGTCGAGTTCTACGAATACGACGCGGAGGTCACCGCCCTGCCCTCTGACGGCGGGGACATGTATATATTCCGCTTCCCGAAGAGCACCTACGCCGTGACGTATGCCTTTCCCCCGTATGAAACGCGCTACGCCGACATCATAGAAAGCCTCGTCTCCTCCCTTTACAATCCGCTTACCGTCATATTCTCGGCGGCGGAGCTTCTCTCGAAAAGCAAGGAGGCGCGGGTAACGAAAAAGGAGACGGACGCTCTGAGACAGAGCGGATACAGGCTTCTGAAGCTTGCCCACAACATGGGCGCATTCGCCGCGGCGGGTCAGGAGCGCGAGAGCAAAAATAAGCACGTCGTAAATATAAACGCGGCGAAATTCATAAAAAGCGTGACGGACACCGTCGCGGACGCGCTTAAGAAAAAAGGGATAAGCCTTGAGGTGTCCGCCGACGCCCGCGTATTCATAAAGGCGGACGAGGAGCGCTTCGAGCGCATCATACTGCTTCTTACAGCGAACGCGGTAAAGCGGTCGAAGCGGGGCGATACCGTGCGCATATCGCTGTTTGAAACGCCCTCCGCGGGGGCCGTAAGCATATGGGACACGGGCGCGGCGCAGAGCCCCGCCGAGATGGAGCATACATTCGCGGGCGGCGGCATGCTGTCCTATGACAGCTTCGACGCGGCGGCGGCAAAGCTCTATATAGAGCAGCTCTCCGGCACCCTGGTGAGCGCCTCCGACTCCCACGGCTCGCGCATAACCTTCACGCTCCCCAAAGGCAGCGCCGCCGACGCGCTGTTCGAGCCGAAGCGGG
>JAFOLN010000281.1 GCA_017419325.1 Clostridia bacterium | reverse complement strand
TGTCGCCGGGCGACAGGCTCGTTATCTCCGACATGGAGCACAACGCCGTATACCGCACGGCGATGCAGCTTCGGGGGCTGGGCGTAAAGGTGGACGCCGCCCATGTGGGACAAAGCGACGACGAAACCGCGGAAAACTTCAAAACGGCTTTAATGGGCGGCGCCCGCGCCGTATGCGTGACCCACGTTTCAAACGTATTCGGAAACATCCTGCCTGTGCGGCGCATATTCCGGGAAGCGAGAGCCCTCGGCATAACGACGGTGCTGGACGCGTCCCAGTCGGCGGGGAGCATAAATATAAGCATGGATGACGACTTCACGGACATCCTCTGCTGCCCCGGCCACAAGGGGCTTATGGGGCCCCAGGGCACGGGGCTTCTTTGCGTAAACGGCGCAGTACCTATGGAGCCGCTCATCCTCGGCGGCACGGGAGGCGACCCCAAACCGCCCGATATGCCGGCGTACCTGCCCGACCGCTTTGAGGCGGGCACCTTGCACACGCCCGGCGTCATCGCACTGGGCGAGGGGATAAGATATATAATGAATCTCGGCGCGGAGCGCATCGGGGCGCACGAAAGAAGGCTTGCGGAGCTTATGAAGGCGGAGCTGTCGGCATCGGAGAATATCACCGTATACCGCATGGGCGAAAACGAAGCGGGTCTCTTTTCCTTCAACATAAAGGGCATGGACTGCGAGGAGACAGCGGCGCGTCTCGATGAACGGGGCATATGCGTAAGAAGCGGCCTCCACTGCGCGCCCCTTGCCCACAAGACGGCCGGCACTCTTGATTGCGGAACCGTAAGGGCGAGCGCGGGCGCGTTCAACACCGCAGACGAGGCGCGGGCGTTTGTTCGGGCGGTGAAGCTTATATCGGCAGGACGATAAGCGGGTAATTCATTTTATTTTTCGTATTTTTCATATATCGATTGTAAAGCGATATGTTTTTATGGTATTATGTAAATATATACCCGCCCGCTTCGGGCGCGGCGGGCACAATCCGCTGAAAAGAGATCGATATATGGGCTTTTTTGAAACTGTATGGAGCTATATAAGGCTTATGTCCATAATGGATATAATCGATATAGCCATCGTTGCGTTTGCAATATACAAAATAATAACGTATGCCAAGGGCACGAGAGTAAGCCAGCTTTTAAAGGGCATCGTGGTTCTTCTTGTCATTATGCAGGTAAGCTCGTTCCTGCAGCTTAACGCAGTAAACTACATACTGAGGAATTTGATGCAGATCGGCCTGCTTGCTCTTATCGTCGTGTTCCAGCCGGAGCTAAGACGTATGCTTGAAAGCGTGGGCACACGAGGCTGGGGGCTTTCCTTCCTTTCAAGGGGCGAGGAGGGCGAAAACGCCGAAACGCTGGCCGTCATAGAAAGCGTGTGCAAGGCGGCCGTCAAGATGTCCGAGGCGCGTATCGGCGCGCTTATCGTCTTTGAAAGAAAGACGTATCTTCAGGACATCGCAAAATCGGGCACCCGTCTCGACGCGCGCGTAAGCGAGGAGTTCCTTCAGAACATCTTCTACCCCAAGGCTCCCCTTCACGACGGCGCGGCCATCATAAGCGAGAACCTTGTGGCGGCGGCGGGCTGCATACTGCCTCTTTCCCAGCAGCGCGGCATAAACAAGGAGCTTGGCACCCGCCACAGAGCGGCTCTCGGAGCAAGCGAGACGAGCGACGCCGTAGTAGTCGTCGTATCGGAGGAGAGCGGCATGATATCCTTCGCCCAGAAGGGCGTGCTCACACGCGGTCTTGACGCGGCGGCGCTCAGCGACAAGCTTCAGAGCGCGCTTATAGTACCCGATGAGATCGTGACAAGGCAGAAGAATTTCGTGGATATCCTCACCGACTTCTTCAAGCCAAAGAAAGATAAAGAGGACAAGACCAGGGATGAATAATTTTTTTAAAAAACCGCTTTTTTTAAAAATACTTTCCGTTATCCTTGCCGTGATAATCTGGGCTTATGCCATAAACAGCGACAACCCCGAACGTGAAAAGGACATACGCTCCGTGAAGGTCACGATATCGACGGAGGGCTCCGTGCCGTACAATAACGGCCTCGCCATAACGGACGGCATGTCCCAGACCATCGACGTAAGGATACGCGGACGAAACAGCGTACTGAGAGAATACGACGCAAGCCGCATAACGGCCACGGTCGACATAAATTCCGTGACGGACGAGGGCACGTATTCGCTGCCCGTAAACGTATACGTGCCGGGCGACAATGTATGGCTCGTGAACTTCACGCCGTCGCGCCTTTCGTATACGTTCTCGAAGATAACCTCCGTAAACGTGCCCGTTGAGGTGGTGCTTACGGGCAGCCACAGCAGCGATTATGTGATATCCGAAATGTCAACGTACCCTGCGACGGTGAGCGTAACGGGCCCCGCAAGCGAGGTAAACTACGTTTCCCACGCCGCCCTTTATGTGGACATTTCAAACGCTGCGGGCGACATGGACCATGTGGGCGAGCTTGTGCTTATAAACAGGGACAACGAGCGCATGCGCTCGAAGAACGTAACGAGCGACTCCGAAACGGCGAGAGTCCATATAAAGATGAACAAGAGAAAGAGCGTGCCGCTCACGTTTGACGTAACCGGCGACGCGGGCGGAGAGCTCCAGTTTGCCATAACGCCCGAGACCGTGGAGATAACGGGCAGCGCCGAAGCGGTGGACGCTGTAAGCGAGATAAACGTGGGCAGCGTGAACGCGGAGAACCTTACGGAGGGCGGCGAGGTATACTTAAATATCCCCGTGCCCGAGGGCGTTACCATGTCAAGCGAGGTGACGAGCGCGCGCATAACGGCCTCCGCCGCATCAGAGAGCA
>JAFOLN010000280.1 GCA_017419325.1 Clostridia bacterium | reverse complement strand
GAAGGTCACATACGTGCTCTTGTTGCTCTTTTCGTCGCGTCCTACGGCCTTGCCGAGCTTTTCGGTGCTGCCCTCAACGTCGAGGATGTCGTCCTTTATCTGGAATCCGAGGCCGATATGAGCCGAGTACTCCGTTGCGGCGTCGTAAATCTTGCCTTCGCTCTCGCCCGCTATGATGCAGCCTATCTGAACAGAGGCCTTTATCATTGCGCCCGTCTTCATCTTATGGAGGGTGTCGAGCTTCTCGATCGGAATCTTAAGACCCTCGGATTTAAGGTCTATGACCTGTCCGCCCACCATGCCGTCGCTGCCTGCGGCCTCCGCAAGCACGGCTATCGCCTTTACAACTCGGTCGGCCGAAACCTTGTCGGCTGCCTTCGTTGCGTATTCGAACGCCTTCGTAAGAAGCGCGTCGCCCGCCAGAAGAGCCATTGCCTCGCCGAACACCTTGTGGTTCGTGGGCTTGCCGCGTCTTAAGTCGTCGTCGTCCATGCAGGGCAGGTCGTCATGGATAAGCGAATACGTATGTATCATTTCCAGCGCCGCAGCAAAGGGAATCGCGGCGTTCACATCGCCGCCCAGGGTGCGGCAGAATTCAAGGCAGAGCATGGGGCGAATGCGCTTGCCGCCTGCCGTAAGGCTGTAGATCATGGAGTCGTAAAGCTCTTTATGATAGCCTTCCTTCGGCGTTATGACACATTCAAAGTATTCCTTGAGCATCTGTGAATAAAAATCAAATCTGTTTTCGGGCGTCATTGTACATTTCCTTTCTTTATTGGGAATTTATTATTTATTGTTTATTGTTCTTCGTTTGTTTCGCCGTTTTCGGGGCCTTCCTCTCCGGAAAGAAGCATCCGGACTTTAAGCTCCGCTTCGTCAAGGGTATTTTTGCACTGCTTTGACAGCGCCGCCCCCTGCTCGAACAGCTTTATCATTTCATCAAGGGGCAGATCGCCCTTTTCCAGCGTCTTTACTATCTCGTCAAGCTTTCTTATGTTTTCCTCAAAGGTGACTTTTTTAGCCATTCTTTTCATCCTCCCGTGCGGGCTTTTTCGTGACCTTCACGGCCCGCGCCTCTATATTTGCACTGTTCAGACGCACGGTTATGTCGTCGCCTGCGCGAACGTCGTCCGCGCTTTTTATCACGCGCCCGTCCGAGGCGGTGGTAACGGAATAGCCGCGCTCCAAAACCGCCATGGGGTCAAGGGCGTGAAGCTTTTTTGTAAGCGCGTCGTGCGCGTACACGCGGCTTTTTACCGCTTCGGAAAGCGCGCGCTCCATCTTCTCGTCAAAGCGCGAAAGCTCCAGCATCCTGTCCTGAAAGCTGCGTTCGGGATATTTGAACACCGCGCTCCCCGAAAGGCGCTCGAAAGTGTTCTTCTGGAAATTCACCTTCGCCGTAAGCGCCGCCGACATGGTGCTTTTAGCCTTGTTAAGATAATTGTATATATCATCGAAATTCGGCACGGAAAGCTCCGCTGCCGCCGACGGCGTGGGGGCCCTCAGGTCTGCCGCGAAATCGCATATGGTGAAGTCCGTCTCATGACCCACCGCGGATATTACGGGTATACGCGAGGAGGCCACGGCGCGGGCAAGCCCTTCGTCGTTGAACGCCCACAGCTCCTCTATGGAGCCGCCGCCGCGTCCGATTATTATGGTG
>JAFOLN010000279.1 GCA_017419325.1 Clostridia bacterium | reverse complement strand
GCAAGCGCCGCCGCAAGCGTTTCACGAAGCGGCGCTTCGTTCGCGTTCCGTCTGTAGCCGCGCTTATGAAGTCCCTCGCCGCTGGTGTCTATAAGCAGCGTCACCCGGTCTTTCATTATTGCGAATTGTATCTGATACTTTGCGCCCGTCTCCTTGAACCAGGAAACCTTGTACTTGCCCTTCAAGCGCTCCACTATGGCCTTCTTTACGATGGCCTGGCAGTCAGGCACGGAATGAAGCTGCGAATTTAAGGAGTATCCCTTTACGGGGAACTCCGCGTCCATGGGGAGATACGTCTCCCACTCTATGGCCTTCGTGCCCTCGAACAGCTCGTCGAAGGTGCATGCCTCAAATTCGCCCGCCACTATCTGTATGCGCTCGGCAAAGCGGGAGAATATGTTGGCGCGGGCCATATCGAGCTCGTCGCCGTAAAACGCGACGCGCCCGTTTTCGGGCTCCGTTTTAAGTCCGAGCCTTTTAAGCTCCTCGGATAAAAGTCCCTCCAGCCCGAAAAGGCAGGGTGCGGACATTTTAAGGTCTCTCATCTTGTCTCCTTAACCTGCGCGGCGGGGTGCGCTGAAAAGCGTTTCCACATATGCGTTGGGGTCCCAGTCGGGCGATATCTCTCCCGTGCGCTTCATATCTTCAACGCCCCACACCAGCATCTGGTCGATTATGGGCAGAAGCGTCTTGCCCTTGGGCGTAAGCGTATAGTCCACCTTTGGCGGTATCTGCTTGTAATCGTGGCGGTCGATAAGACCGTCTCTCTGAAGCTCCTTTAGCTGGTCGCTTAACACCTTGTCGGTTATATTGCCCAGAGCCCTCTTTATCTCGCCCGTGCGAAGCGCGCGGTATTTTAAAAACATGAGTATTCTTGCCTTCCATTTGCCCCCGATGATGTCAAGCGTATGCTTCATGGGGCACTTTACCGTGTTTTCTCTCGTCCTGCTCATTTTTTGCCCTCCTTTTTTCGCTGCGCAAAAAAAACATCTCATTATTATATTATTATATAAATGCTTGCAGAATGCGCCGCTTGCTAATATAATATTATTATAGGTATTTTAAATATATTTATGCTTACCGTTTAGTAAGTACTTGAATATTTGATTGTTTGTTGCTACAATACAAATGCGGCATAAATAAGTGTTGTACTTGTATTTATGTTAGTACTTATCAAACCTGTTTGATACTTAGTATACAGTAATCGGCAAAATAAAGTCAATATCGAAAACGTAAAATTTTTTGAAGGGGGATAAGTATAAATGGCAAATCCGACTATAACCATCAAATTTGAGAACGGCAAGGAGATAAAGGCTGAGCTCTATCCCGAGCGCGCGCCGTTCAACGTGCAGTTCCTGCTCGACGGCATCGAGACCTACGAGTATGAGTGGGTGCCCGTTCACACGGCCATGAAGGACGTGGCTATTGCGCTGGGCTTCTATGACAAGAACGGCTACGGCCGCGGCTACGGCGAGGAGTTCGAGGAGCTTTTCAGAGAGGACACCGATGAATACGAGCAGATCGGCTCCAAGGAGATCTATCCCCACGAATGCGGCACGCTTGCGCTCGTGGAGCCCCGTCTCCCCGAAACATGGCGTCAGCAGCTTGCCGTAATACTTACCGACAAGCCCGTTCTGGCAGTTGACGGCAAGCCCGTTGTGCTTCGCCCCATAGGCCGCGTGACCGAGGGCCTTGAGTATGCCCGCGAGCTTTCGCATGTTGAGACGAACGAAGACCTTACTCCGAAGACCACTATTATGGTAGAAAACGTGTATCCCGAAGGAGGACTGAAATGGACAGGCGCCCGTGCGTAACGCTTCACGTTGAACGAGGCGAAGATATAACAATCGAATTATATCCCGACAAGACTCCCAATTCCGTTGAGGAAGTTCTTACCGCCTTTAAGGAGGGCTATTACGACGGACTGTCGTTTCACACCTGTGCGCGTGATGAATACATACAGTTCGGCTACCATGACATAAACGGCTACGGCGTATATGCCGCCGACGTTACCGAATCCGGCACTGAGGAAACGGATGAGGTGCGCCCCTACAAAGCGGGCGACGTTGCCGTAATAACAGCGAAATACCCGTATCTTGCAAAGCTGCAGCTTGCCTTTCTTTTTACGGACAAGCCCATATTCTCCGGCGGACGCGAGATACTTTTCAAGCCCATAGGCCGTATCACGGCAGGGTATGAATACGCAAAGAAGCTGTCGGAATGCAAAGTCGAGGATGACCTTGCGCCAGTTATGCCGATAGTTGTCGAAAAAGCGACCGTAAAATAATTAAGAATAAATAAGGGGGTAAATCATGTTATTTTCCGAGTACAAATTAAAGGGCATAACCGCCAAGAACCGCATAGTTTTCCCGCCGGTCGTATGCATGAACTTCACGGAGAACAACCGCGTGACCGAGAAGAACGTGGAGCATTACAGGAACGTTGCAAAGGGCGGCGCCGGCCTTATCATCACCGAGGCCATCTGCGTTGAGCCCACCGCAAGGCTCCATCCCACGCAGATCGCCGCATGGGACGACGAGTCCATCGAGGGGCTCTCGAAGATAGCAAAGGCCGTTCATGACGAGGGCATCGGCATAATAGCCCAGATACACCACGGCGGCATACAGTCGGTACCCGGCCCCAAGAAGGTGCCCTCCGACATCACCGCAACGCTCTACGGCAAGCCCGTCGACGGCATTGGCATGACGAAGGAAGAGATAAAGAAGGTGGAGCAGCAGTTCGTTGACACGGCGATACGCTGCAAGAAGGCCGGCATGGACGGCGTTGAGCTCCACGGCGCGCATACGTATCTTCTTAGCTACTTCCTCTCCGACAACACCAACAAGCGCACAGACGAATACGGCGGCAGCGTTGAGAACCGCGCCCGTCTCCCGCTTGACATAATGAAGCGCATCCGCAAGGAATGCGGCGACGACTTCATCATCGGCATCCGCTACGGCGGCGCAATGACCTCCCTCGAGGACGGCATCGCTGCGGCAAAGATGTTCGAGGCGGCAGGCTGCGACTATCTCCACGTTTCCTACGGCGCGTCCCCGAGAGAGCAGGTGCCCGTTCCGGAGGAGTATTCCGAGTGGAACTCCATGGTATACACCGCCATCATGATAAAGAAGGAAGTAAACATCCCCGTTATCGCCGTAAACAACATCGACACCGCCGAGCGCGCTCATAAGCTCGTTGACTCCGGCATGGTCGATTTCGTTGCCCTTGCCCGCCCCATTCTTGCCGACTACGAATGGCCGAACAAGGTAAAGGCCGGCATAGAGCCGAACCCCTGCTTCCACTGCAAGCCCGCGTGCCGCTGGTTCATGGGCGCGCTCACGAACTGCCCCGCAAGAAAGGCAGCCGCAAAAAAGCAGGCGTAGCATCATAAAAAGCGTATCTTAAAAAAACTCCCGCGTGTTAAAAACACGCGGGAGTTTTTATGTTTTATTACTCAACCGTTACCTTCTTCATCTTCTGGTCCTTAACGGGCTTGTCGTTTGCTCCGGTGGGCTGCGCAACTATTTCGTCGGCCACCTCGATGCCCTCAATGACCTTTCCGAAGGCCGCGTATTCGCCGTCAAGATAGGGCGCGTCGGCAACCATGATAAAGAACTGGCTTCCCGCGGAGTTGGGGTCCATTGCGCGGGCCATGGAGATAACGCCCTTCGTGTGCTTTAAGTCGTTCTTGAAGCCGTTGGACGCAAACTCGCCCTTTATCGTCCAGCCGGGGCCGCCGTAGCCGAGTCCCAGGGGGCAGCCGCCCTGAATCATAAATCCCTTTATGCAGCGATGGAAGATAAGACCGTCGTAAAAGCCGTCGCGCACCAGCTTAACGAAATTCTCGACCGTTACGGGCGCGATATCGGGATAAAGCTCAACCTTCATCTTTTTCCCGTTTTCCATTTCAATAGTTACTATCGGATTAGCCATGTTGTTCTCCTTTATTTTATATATTTTTATATGTATGCAAGCCTTTATTTAAGATAAAGCTCCTCTACCTCATTTTTCTTCGGGCGGCGCATGAGGTCGTCTATTACCACCTTGGGGTCGGCGTTTTCGTAAAGCACGCTGTACGCCGCGTTCGTTATGGGAAGCTCAACGCCCGCTTTTTTGCCCAGCTCATACGCGGCCTTCGTCGTGGTGTAGCCCTCCACCACCATGTTTACCTTCTCTATGGCCTCCTTTGCGGAATACCCCTGACCTATGAGTATGCCCGCCCTGCGGTTTCTTGAATGCATGCTCGTGCAGGTGACGATAAGGTCGCCTATGCCCGTAAGCCCCGAGAAGGTCTCCACCTTTGCGCCCAGCGCTACGCCGAGACGCGCCATTTCGGCTATGCCGCGGGTCATGAGCGCCGCCTTCGTATTGTCGCCGTAGCCCATTCCGTCGCAGATGCCCGCGCACAGCGCGATTACGTTCTTAAGCGCCGCGCCGTATTCCGCGCCCGCCATGTCGTCTGACGTGTAAAGCCTGAACTGCGGGTTCATGAACGTC
>JAFOLN010000278.1 GCA_017419325.1 Clostridia bacterium | reverse complement strand
TTGTTTTCAAATAACGTTCGTTTATAGTCCATTTATGTCACTCCTGAGATGTTTTTTCGTTTTCGCGTCAAAATAATATGCGTTGCCGCAATACCCCAAATTATATTATAACACCGTTTGCGGATTTTTCAAACCCGAACTACCGCCTTATGAAATTTTTTGTCGCCGCAAAGGCGTATGACGCCGTCCGACACACTCTCCCCGTCCAGCGTGACGCTTACGGGTCCGCCGTTTCCCTCATTTTTGTACTCTATAAGATACCGCGCGCCGCGAAGCCGGAGGGTTACCGCCGCCTTGTCCCATGAGGACGGCAGATGGGGCGAAAACGTGAGCGTGTCCCCCTTTATATTTATGCCGAAAAGGTCCTCCATCGCAACGACATAATACCATGACGCCGCGCCCGTGTACCAGCTCCAGCCGCCGCGCCCCGCGTTATCTCCCGCGGAATACACGTCGGCGGCCAAAACGTAGGGCTCGGCGGCATAGCGGCGCGCCTTCTCTTTTGTGTCCGCGTGGTTTATGGGGTTCTGAGCGCAGAGAAGCTCATAAGCCGTATCGTTTTCCCCCGCCCAGAAAAGCGCGCGGCAGAGCCAGAGGGAGGCATGGGTATACTGACCCCCGTTTTCCCTCACGCCGGGGATATAGCCCCCAACGTAGCCGGGGCTTCGGCCGCCGCCGTCAAAGGGCGGCCAAAACAGGCGTATAAGGCCGTGACCGCGGTCGTAGAGCTCCCGCACCGCCGTTTTAAGCGCGGCATGCTGCCTTTCTCCGATATATCCGGGGCGCGATATGACGGAGAAGCTTTGGGAAAGGGAGTCGATACTGCACTCCCCGCATGCTTGCGCGCCCAGCGGCTCGCCGTCGTCGTAAAAGGCGCGTATATACCTGTCCCCGTCCCACGCCTCTCTTTCTATTGCATTAACAAGGCGGCGGGATATATCGGCATAGCGCATAGATAGGTCGAAGCGGCCCTCCGATTCGCAGACGCGGGAAAAATCGTCAAGTATGCCCGACAAAAACCACGAAAGCCACACGCTTTCGCCCTGTCCCCCTTCACCCACGCGGTTAAAGCCGTCGTTCCAGTCGCCGCCGCCTATTTTGCAAAGCCCCCGCCGGCCGAAGTCGAGAGACGCCTCCACGGCTCGTACGCAGTGCATAAATACGCTTGCCCGCTCCTTCGATACCTTCGGCGCGGCGTAGCTTTCCGTCACGCCCCCGGGCAGGGGCGGCTGTGATATGAACGGCGCTTCTTCTTTGAAAATGTCCCAATCTCCCGTAAACTCGGCATAGCGCATCGCAGTATACACAAGCCACAGCCTGTCATCGCTGCAGCGGCTCCGAACGCCCCTGTGACCCTCGCCCCCGGCCTTCGGCTTTATGGGGTGCCACCAATGCTGAACGTCGCCCTCCTCAAACTGATGGGCGCAGGCACGAATTATATGCTCCCGCACCGCGTCGGGGTCGATATAGAGAACACAGAGGCAGTCCTGAAGCTGGTCTCTGAAGCCCCACGCGCCGCCGCACTGATAAAACGAGGTGCGCGCCTTCATGCGGCACACATACGCCTGATAAAGAA
>JAFOLN010000040.1 GCA_017419325.1 Clostridia bacterium | reverse complement strand
TGTGACCATGCTCCACCGCATGGCAGGTCTTCCCGAAGCAGGCACAGGCAGCGGATTCTCGGATGTGTCCGACGACAGCTGGTACGGCAAGGCCGTTTCATGGGCGCGGCAGAACCGCGTGGCCTCCGGCTATCCCGACGGCACATTCCGTCCCGACGAGCCCATAAGCCGCGAGCAGCTTGCCTCTGTGCTTTATAATTACCACAGATATGCCCTCGGGCTTTTATCGGACAGCGGCTATGACCTCGCGGGGTTTGAAGACGGCGCGCAGGTGGCTTCGTATGCCCTTCGCCCCATGAAATGGGCCGTAAAGAGCGGCATTATAGGCGGCACGGGCGAAAACAGCCTCTCTCCCGCCGCTCCCGCCACAAGGGCGCAGACTGCCGCCATGCTCATGCGTTTTTCTGAGCTTACAAAGGACGAAGAGCGCTACTATATAAGCGATGAAGCGCTTACTTCGCTTTGCGCTTCGGTTCTTGGCAATATGAGCATCCGCAATATAAACGGACTTGCCGCAGCGTCAGACAAAGACACGGGCCTTACGTTTATTTATAAAGCGCCTTCCGACATGGACGTGACATTAAGCCCCGCCGAGCTGAGCGCGGACAATGACGGAAAGATTCGCGTATGGGGCGAATACGCCGACGGTACGCCCGCACGGCTTACATTCGGCGAATACTTTGAGCAATTCGTATGGAGCGCTGACTTTATTGAGTCGAACGAGATTCGTCTGAACGATTTCGCCGACGGCCATGAGATACCCGGCCTCTATGACAAGTACCCGCTCGGTCTCTTCGTTGATCTGAGGGCAAAGACAGCCGCAGGCGACAATGTATTTCTGACACTTGTATTCGAGAAGCACGGCGCTGAATGGCTCCTTTCCGCCATCGTTTCCGACGGCGACATTCTGCCCGCCGCGAACGTGAGCGAAGCTGCGGAGGATAAAACCGAAGCGGACGAACAGGCATCCGACGGAGCGCAAACCGAAGACATCGCCGAAGATACCCCCGACGCTGCCCCGGCCGAAGATACCGCAGAAGCTGCCACCGACGCATCGCCAAGCGAAGACGCGGCCGATGAAGCTTCATCCGAGCCTGCACCGGGCGCGGCGGACTCCGGCGCTGAGGACGGCGAATCGGGCGATACTACCGGCGAAAATGCGCAGGACGTTCAGAACGGCTGACGGCATTTGCCCCCGAAAACATAAAAAAGCAGAAGAAAAATTTCTTCTGCTTTTTCTTTATATTTATCTCAATTCAATCCGCTTACGCTTAAAGACCTCTTCTTCTATTTCAGGAAGGATGAGCTCTGACGCAAATCCCCTGCGGTTCGGCGCGGCAAACATATCCTTTAAAACGCCGCCGCCAAGCTTTTCCCTCAGTCCGTCGGCGGCCTTTTCCGCCTCCTTTTTACAAAGAAGGTGCTCCGACGCAAGCTTTAGGAAAACCTGCTCTATGATGTTAAGCATATCCTTTGCGTCGTCCTCAAGGAGCGCTCCCGTCACAAGGTCGGCGGCCTTGCCCGCGGCGCCTCCCGCCGCAAGGGAGCCGATTATGCCGCCTATAACGGTGCCCGCCCCCGGCAGTATAGCCGTGCCGACGGCCGCGCCGCCCATCATTCCTGCGGCTCCGCCCGCCGCTGCCGCGCCGGTGTTTGCTATGTTGCGAAGGAACTGCCCCTTTGATATGCGTCCTCTCGCTATGTTTACAACGTCGAAGGTGCCGATAAGCGAAAATACCAGTGCCGTGCTTAAAAGGTCGCTTTTAAGCGCCTCGGCCGCGTTTTTTACAAATGACGCGCCCGAGCCCGTGCCTTCGCCTCCGAGCGTGCCCGAGATGGCCGCTGACGCTCCCATGCCGAGGATGGATATCATTTCATCGGACAGACCCAGCGCCGCCCTTGCCGCGTCGGATTTTGCTACGCTTTTTGAGGCGTTGTCCGCGTCAAAGGCGTCCTTCGGCGCTTCCTCGCGCTTACCCGCCGAAAACGCGGCGGTATCGTCATCCCAGAAGCAGAGCGCAAGCGCCGTAAGGGCGCTGAGCCCCATGGGGCAGGAGGTTTCGACCCCGCCCGTTTCCTCATCGTAGGATATGTCCCATACTTTGTCCGAAAGCGCGATATTTTTCGCCTGCTCATATGTAAAGAGCCCGCGGCGCACGAGGCTTTCCGCCTTGTCCGCATCGGAAAATGCGCCCGTTCTGCCGCTTATTATCATATATCGAAGCGACTTTACGGCGTCGTCGTACATATCGCGCGGCACCTCTATGATACCGGGTCGCCCGTCATGAAGCAAAATAAATTCGCCGTCTTCATCAAAGCAGGCCTCTATGCACTTTTCGCCCGTCTCAAAATACTTCGACAGGGCGCACGCTTCGTCTGAAGGCTCACATTCATAAAGCGCCCTCACCCGCGCTTCTATGAGCGCGTTTTTCTCGCTTCTCACCTGCTTGTCATTTTCGGTAAGCTCAGAGAAGAACCCGGTAAGCGGCGTTTTGTTTATAAGGCAGCTTCGCCACTCAATGCTCTCACCGTCGGTAAGATGAAAGCGAAGCCCCCTGTCGGAGTCCTTTTTCTCCCCGTCGAATATCTCCGTGCTTTCTATATCGCTGTACCAGAGCTTTTTCGGCTTCTCCAGCGTCTCAAGATAATAGACCTTTTCGTCGGTGAAAATATATCCGCTTCTGCCGTTTTTCTTAAGCGACGTGTCGTAAAAGCCGATGACAGTCGTTCTGTCCATGCCGAAAGCGAATTTTTCCAGGGCGTTGTCTATTATCCGCGACGGTATCTCGCCCTTTATATGAAAATTGAAGCCTGTGCGTATCTTTTTATGATACTTTCGCATAAGCTCTATTTTTTCTTCGTGAGTTAAAGCTTTCATATTTTCTTTTTTATTCTTAAAATATTCTGGCCGTTCTTATACTCGTACGTTATGTCGTCCATCGTCTTCTTTACCAAAAATACGCCGAGTCCGCCCTGATCGCGGTCCTCCGCGCCAAGGGTTATGTCGGGGTCCTTCGCCGAAAGCGGGTCGTAGGGCTTTCCGTTGTCTATGAAGGTTATTATGACCGCAAGCGGGTCCTTCTCCACCTCCACGCTGACGGTGGCGGGGCCTGTTTCGGGGTCGTAGGCGTACATGGCGATATTGCCGAAAAGCTCGTCTATTGCTATATCTATCTGCATCTGCACCTTCATGGGGCACGACAGCGCTTCAAGCTGCTCGTTTACAAAATCGGTCACCGTTTCAATATTAGCAACGGTAGCTTCGATGGTCATTTCGTTCATGGTTATCCCCCTTTATTGGATAGTCAATATATCAGAAAAGCCCGTTATGTCGAATATTTCCATTATGGTCTCGTTTACGTTGCGCACGGTCATGCTGCCCTGCTTGTTCATAATCTTCTGAGCCGAAAGAAGTACTCTCAGGCCCGCGGACGACAGGTATTCAAGCTTCTCCATGTCGATGACAAGCTCGCTTATACCGGGCATCTGCGCCTTAAGCGTCTCGTCAAGCGAGGGAGAGGTGGCCGTATCGAGGCGGCCTTCTATAAAAACGGTAAGAGCAGTGTTGTCCTTCTTTGTATTGATGTTCATATTGTAGTATGACCCTCCTAAAAAGTTTTAGTGTATATAAAGCTATTTTGCAAGTATTTTTCTGTTAAGTATTCCCGCCTTGTCGGCAAAGAGCACAAGCTCCATCTGAAGCATTATCTGATTTGCCGCCGCCGTAACGAAGCCGAAGAGCACGTCGGCCATAAGCGCTATGGTAAGACCGCCCGACGGGATGCCCAGCCGCGCAAAAATGGCCGCGTATGCAAGCATGCCTATGCCCGCCATGGGAGGCGTCGCGATAAGAAGCGCCACCGTCATGACCACCGCCGTTATGCACCATATGGGCGTGATAACGATGCCGTAGCTTTTCGCCGTGTACATGGTGAATATCATGGTAGCCATGGTGCCTATCGGCATATATATGACAAGGCCGAAGTTCAGGCTGTATTTTGCGAAGCGCTCGGGCATGCCCAGCTTCTTTTCACAGCACATGAGATTATCGCCGTATGCGGCGTCGACCGAGGCCGTTTTAAGCGCCACGAGAAACGACGGCCACAGCTTCTTAAAGAGCTTTTTGAATCCCACGCCCTTTGTCGCGCATATTCGGGCGCCCCAGGCGAATATCACCGCCGCAGTCAACGCAAGGAACACAAGCATCGGCTTCCAGCAGCCCACAACCGCGTCAATGGAGCCGCTCCACAGTCCAAGTATAAGAATAATGATTATGAAGAACGGCGAAAGCGCCGAAACCCAGTCGGCAATAATAAGACCCACGTTGTTTATCTGCTTCAGTATCTCCGCAAGCGCCTCGGACTGAGAGCCCGCCACAAGCAGCGCGTTTGCCACCACCACGGCAACAAGGATAAGCTGCGGCGTATCGCCCGAAATGAGCGGGGATATCATATCGTTGGGCACGAACTTCAAAAAGAAATCGAGAACGCTCGAAAAGCCCGTTCCTCCCATGGGCGCGCGGTAAAACCTTATGGAAAATGCCAGCGTCGAGAAGTAAAGCGAAACAACAGTCAGCGCCGTCGA
>JAFOLN010000277.1 GCA_017419325.1 Clostridia bacterium | reverse complement strand
TGGCGATACCACCCGGCGGTGGGTGAAAGTTCCGTCCCAGGGCCTGATGGATGATCTGGTTGCCGGTCTCCAGGAGAATCCAGACAGCGATCATAACTGACACCTCCATCGTTCTGAAAATGCATAGAAATAGGGCTAACTGATCTACACAAAATCAGTTAGCCCTCATTTTCGGAATGATGGATTTTTGTTGCCAAATTGTTGCCACGCGGGGATCTGACCGCCCGGAAACCCTTATTTCATGCGGGTCTCAGGAATTCGGACATTATTCCCACTCCACGGTTCCGGGGGGCTTGGAGGTTATGTCGTACACTACCCTGTTTACGTGCTCGACTTCGTTCGTGATGCGGTTCGAGATGCGGGCGAGGACGTCGTAGGGGATGCGCGCCCAGTCGGCGGTCATGAAGTCGTCCGTCGTCACGGCTCTTATGGCTATAAGATGGTCGTACGTCCTGTGGTCGCCCATGACGCCCACGGTCTTAACGTCGGGAAGCACGGCGAAGAACTGCTTTAAGTCGCCCTCGATGCCGCTCTTTCTTATCTCATCGCGGAACACGGCGTCCGCCTCCTGGAGCACTTTTATCTTGTCCTCGGTTATCTCGCCGATGATGCGCACGCCCAGACCCGGGCCGGGGAACGGCTGACGCCATACGAGCTCATGCGGGATGCCCAGCTTTTCGCCCACGGCGCGCACCTCGTCCTTAAAGAGGTCGCCAAGGGGCTCTATGGTGCCGTCGAACTTTATGTCGGCGGGCTTTTCAACCATGTTGTGGTGCGTCTTTATGGTGGCGGTGCTGCCCTTGCCGGCCTTGTTTCCCTTGCCGCTCTCTATGCGGTCCGGGTATATGGTGCCCTGTGCGAAAAAGCCGCCGTCGGCCTCCTCGCGCACCTTGTCCCAGAATACCTTGTAAAACTCGGTTCCGATTATCTTTCTCTTCTGTTCGGGGTCGGTCACGCCCTTTAACTTCTCCAGAAACTGCTTCTGACAGTTCACGCGCACGAACTTCATGTCAAAAAGCTTCGTGAACGTGTTTTCAACAAAGTCGCCCTCGTCCTTTCGCATAAGGCCCTGATCGACAAATACGCAGGTGAGCTGATTTCCCACGGCGCGGCTGAGCAAGCCCGCCGCAACGGAGGAGTCAACGCCGCCGGAAAGACCCAGCACTACCTTGCGGTCGCCTATCTGCTCGCGCAGGCTCTTTACTGTGGTCTCTATGAAGTCGTCCATCACCCAGTCGCCCTTGCATTCACAGACATTATAGAGGAAGTTGTGAAGTATCTCCCTGCCGTATTCGCTGTGGGTCACCTCGGGGTGGAACTGTACGGAATAGAGCTTCCGCTCCGCGTTCTCGAACGCCGCCGTGGGGCAGTTCGCCGAATGAGCCGACACCGAAAAGCCCTCGGGCAGACGGCTTACATAGTCGGTATGGCTCATCCATACGACGCTGTGCTCCGGTATGCCGGAAAACAGGAGGCTTTCCTTATTGTCCACCGTCACGTCAATCTTTCCGTACTCGCTCTTGTCGCAGGCCGACACCTCACCGCCCAGCGTATACGCCATAAGCTGACAGCCGTAGCAGATACCGAGTATTGGCACGCCCAGCTCGAATATTTCCTTCGATATGTGGGGCGAGGCGGGGTCGTAAACGCTGTTGGGGCCGCCCGTGAAGATTATGCCCTTCGGGGAAAGGGCGCGAAGCTCCTCGATGGGCGTTTTATAGCTTTTTATCTCGCAGTAAACGCTGTTTTCCCTTACGCGGCGGGCTATAAGCTGATTATACTGGCCGCCGAAATCAAGAACTATCACAAGCTCATGCTTCATATCTCATTCTCCTTTTTAGCTATATTCTTACGGGCACGCCCGCGTCTTTTAAGTATCGTTTGAGATCCATTATTTCCATCTCTTTATAATGAAACAGCGAAGCCGCAAGCGCCGCGTCCGCTTTTCCGACGGTGAGCGCCTCCTTAAAATGCTCCATTGTGCCCGCGCCGCCGGAGGCGATGACGGGAATGCTTACCGCGTCGGCAATCTGACGGGTAAGCTCTATGTCGTAGCCCGCCTTCGTGCCGTCGCAGTCCATACTGGTTAAGAGTATCTCCCCCGCGCCAAGCTCACAGGCGCGCTTCGCCCACTTTACGGCGTCGATGCCCGTATTCGTGCGCCCGCCGTGGACGTATACGTCCCAGCCGCCCGCGTCGCGCCGCTTCGCGTCTATGGCGACAACGACGCACTGGCTTCCGAATATGCGCGCCGCGTCCGTTATGAGCCGCGGCTCCTTTACGGCGGTGGAGTTTATGGATATCTTGTCCGCGCCCTCTCTTAAAATGTCGCGGAAGTCGTCCACGGTGCGTATGCCGCCGCCCACGGTGAACGGGATGAACACAGTCTCCGCCACGCGGCGCACCATGTCGAGCACGATGGAGCGGTTGTCGCTTGAGGCGGTTATGTCGAGGAACACAAGCTCGTCCGCGCCCGCCTTGTCGTAGGCCGCGCCGATGAGCACGGGATCGCCCGCGTCGGTAAGGTTTACAAAGTTCACGCCCTTGACTACGCGCCCCGCGTGTACGTCAAGGCACGGTATTATTCGTTTCGCGTGCATATCAAAGCGTCCCCCTTTCAAGCCCGGCAAAGTTCTTTAGCATCATAAGCCCCACATCGGAGCTCTTCTCCGGGTGGAACTGCATGGCAAATACGTTTTTCTTCCACGCGCCCACCTTCAGCGTATCGGTATAATGCGTTCTTGCGCAGACGACCGAGTCGTCCTCTGCGTCGGGATAATATGAGTGAACGAAGTATACGTAGGGCTCGCCCTCTATGCCTTTAAAAAGCGGGCATTCGCGGTTCATCTCTATGGAGTTCCAGCCCATGTGGGGTATCTTGTACCCGACTTTCGGCGGTATCTTTACCACCTTCCCGCGAAATACGCCGAGTCCCTTTACGCCCGGCGACTCCTCGCTCTCCTCAAAGAGGAGCTGAAGCCCGAGGCAAATGCCCAAAAACGGCACGCCCGAGTCTATCGCCTTATGTATCGTCTCCCGAAGCCCCGCCGCGTCAAGCTTGTGCATGGCCTCGCCGAAGGAGCCCACCCCCGGCAGCACCACATGGGAGGCGGAAAGTATCGTCTCCGGCTCGCTCGTTATGACGGACTCGAAGCCCAGATATGAAAACGCCTTCTGTACGCTCTTTAAATTTCCGGCGCCGTAATCGATTATAGCTATCATATGATCTCCATCCAAAAAAAATTTTTTATATTTTATTGTAGCATATATCGGCGCGTTTTGCAAAAATATCGCGCGTTTTTTAGTTGGGGGGATTTGAACCCCCGCACCGCTCTGAAAAAAAGCGTCCGCCTCTGTCCAAACGGAAAGAAGCGGACGATTTCGGTTATTTATTTCATTCGTTTTATGTCACTCGATTATAATCTCCTCATGGGCAGTAAGCGGAGAATATCCGCCGCCCAGAACGAAGACCTTTACGGTATCGGCGCCCTCGGGCACGTCGAACGAGGGCTCCGTCTGCGTCATGGCTTCAAGACCCAAGACCGCGCCGCCCATGTACTGCCCGTCCTTATACGCGGCGAATATAATGTCTGCCGGAGCGGACGATATCACGCGGACGGAGGCTTTTCCCCCGGAATAAGAAAGTCCGTCCATCCTTGCCGCCTCCACCGTAACGGTGCAGACCGCGCTTTTACCTCCGGCCGAAGCCGTTATCTCTGCGGTTCCCGGGGCTATGGCCGTAAGCATTCCGTTTTCGTCGACCGTTACGACGGACGTGTCGCTGCTTTTCCATGAAACGGTCCTGTCCGTCGCGTCCTCGGGCAGAACTTCGGCGATAAATAATGCAGTCCCGCCCGAAAGGAGCGTA
>JAFOLN010000276.1 GCA_017419325.1 Clostridia bacterium | reverse complement strand
GACAGCACCGTGAGCGGCGGCTTTGGCGAAAGCAAGGGACGCGGGCCCCGCACCATGGACGGCAAGATGACCGAAGGTACGGACGGAGAGTTCCCCGGCGAGCCTCCCGAGGGCTTTGACGGCACTATGCCCGAGGGCACGGACGGAGAGTTCCCCGGCGAGCCCCCCGAGGGCTTCGACGGCGAGATGCCCGAGGGCGCGGACGGCACGATGCCCGACATGAACGGCGGCGAAGGCTTCACCGTTCCCTCCTCCACGGGCGAGGACTATGCCGTATATATTTACGGCGGCAATATCACCGTAAACTGCGGCGGCGACGGCATCGACTCAAACGGCAACATATATGTATACGGCGGCACGACCCTCGTATACGCAAGCGAGGACGGCGGCAACGGCGCGATAGACTACGGCGATATAAATTCAAGCCTTATCGTGACGGGCGGCACACTCCTTGCCGCCGGAAACGCGCAGATGGCCCAGTGGCCGGGAGCGTCAAGCACCCAGAAGAGCATCGCGGTCACCCTTTCGTCGAACCTCGGCGCAGGCGACGACGTGACGATAAGCGACGCAGGCGGCAATACGGTATTTCAGTTTGAAGCCGTAAAGCAGGCAAATCACATAGTCTTCACCTCCGGCGACTTAACCTCCGGAACGTACACGGTATCGGTAAACGGCAGCGCCGTTTCCACGTATGAAGTGAACTGAAAACAGGCATATTTTGAAGCGGCGGGACGAAAAACGCGTCCCGCCGCTTCTGTTTTACCGAAAACCCCTTAAAAAGGCGCTTTTCCCTTGACTTATATTTTTAATCAAGTATAATGTTAATACCCGTCCGAAAAAGATGTTTTTTCGGACAAATATTATTTATGCGAGTGATTTAAAAAAATGGAAAAACCGAAGAAAACAAAGGGCTCCGGCGGCTTTTCGGGGCAGCTGGGCTTCGTGCTTGCGGCGGCGGGCAGCGCCGTAGGCGTCGGGAACCTGTGGCGGTTCCCCTATCTTGCCGCGAAGGACGGCGGCGGTCTTTTTATAATCGTATATCTCGTGCTGGTTCTTACCTTCGGCTTCACGCTGCTTACGTCCGATATAGCGATAGGCCGAAAAACCAAGAAAAGCGCCATACACGCATACGCCGCCATGCACCCGAAGTGGAAGTTCTTAGGCGTGCTTACGTTCCTCGTGCCCGTCATCATTATGACGTACTACGCCGTTATAGGCGGCTGGATCACGAAATACTTCACCGTATACGTGTCCGGCATGGCGGAGGCGGCTGCGGGCGACGGCTTTTTCGTTTCCTTCATAACCTCCCCCGTTTCTCCCGTCTTCTTTGCGCTGCTTTTCATGGCGTTCACGTCGATAATCGTGTACAACGGCGTTGAGGGCGGCATAGAGAAGGTGTCGAAGTTCATCATGCCCATAATGCTCGTCATGATAGTGGGCATAACCGTGTTCGTGCTTACCATAAGCCACACGGACGGCGCGGGCGTAACGAGAACGGGACTTCAGGGCCTTTTGGTATACTTTAAGCCGAGCCTTGAGGGCGTGACGCCGGGAAGATTCATGCAGATACTCCTTGACGCAATGAGCCAGCTTTTCTTCTCGCTCAGCGTCTCCATGGGCATAATGATAACCTACGGCTCCTACGTTAAGCCCGAGGTAAACTTAAACAAGTCGATAAATCAGATAGAGATAGTCGACACGGGCGTGGCGCTGCTTGCAGGCGCGATGCTCGTCCCCGCGGTATACGTATTCGCGGGCGTTGAAGGCATGAGCGTGGGCCCCTCGCTTATGTTCGTCTCCCTTCCGAAGGTGTTTGCGTCCATGGGCAGCGCGGGCCCCGTTATAGGCGGCGTGTTCTTCATCATGGCCGCGTTCGCAACGCTTACGTCGTGCATATCGGTGCTTGAGCCCATAGTTGCCAACTGCATGGAGATATTCAAGTCCACAAGAAAAAAGACCACTCTTGTTATGACGGTAATATACATGGCCGCGTCGGCAGTCATCGCGCTGGGGTACAGCATATTCTACTTTGAGGTGAAGCTTCCCAACGGCTCCACGGGTCAGCTCCTCGACATAATGGACTATATAAGCAACAGCTTCATGATGCCCTTTATCTCGCTTCTGTCCTGCATATTTATCGGATGGGTCGTCGGCCCCAAATGGATAATAGACGAGGTGGAGTCAAGCGGTCACAAATTCACCCGCAAGGGGCTTTACCGCGTTATGATAAAGTACGTGGCTCCCATAATGATGTTCGTGCTGTTCTTACAGTCCACGGGCCTTTTGGGACGTCTCATTAAATAATAATTAAAAAACGCAGTTTAAAGAGCGCGCTTGGGCAGTTTCGCAAAAAGCGCGCTCTTATTATTTTGAATGTATTTGTCGTTTTAACGAATTATTATATAATTATTGACAATTTCTTTATTTAATGCTATATTAGAAAATTAGTAAATATATCTTTACTGTTTTACGGGGGGTATCGAATGGCCGACCAGTTTAAGCTTACAAGAAAAATGTTTATCTCGCTCGTTGTTGTTATACTCGGTTCGTTCATGTCGTCTTTAAGCTCGACGGTAGTAACTCCGGCGCTTCCGAGTATCATTTCGACGTTTGATATAACGGCCGCTGACGCCCAGTGGCTCACGACAGTCTTTCTCCTCGTAATGGGCATCATGGTTCCCGTTACGGCATACCTTATAACGCGCTTTTCGACAAAGCTTTTATTCTGCATATCCATGGTATGCTTCGGCGTCGGCACGGCGCTTGCGGCCATATCTCCCGCATACTGGGTGCTTATCGCGGGGCGCGTTGTTCAGTCTATGGGTTCTGGCATCCTTGTGCCCCTCGTTACAACGATGATACTGTGGATGTTCCCCAGAGAGCGCCGCGGAGGCGCAATGGGCACCATAGGTCTTATAATCGGCGCCGCGCCCGTTCTAGGGCCCGCCCTCTCCGGCTGGATGACCGATACATGGGGCTGGCGCTCCATCTTCGCCGCAATAATCCCCATCGCCGTTATAGATATCGTGCTTGCGCTGTTCTTCCTTGAAAATCAGACCACGCCGAGGAAGGCTTCTCTTGACAAGCTCTCGCTTGTCCTCTCCACGGTGGGCTTTTTTGCGATACTCTACGCCTTCGGCTCCGTATCTAATCTGGGCTGGACGAACCCGATAGTGCTCATCTGCACCGTTGTCGGCGTTATAGCCGTAGTCGTTATGTTCCGCAGACAGACGAGGCTTCCCGAGCCCTTCCTTGACGTGACCACCTTAAAGAGCGTGCCCTTCCTTGTGGGCACCATACTTTCCATGATCGTATTCGCCGCGCTTCTGTTCGCGGGCGTGCTCATCCCGATATTCCTTCAGAACGTATCGGGCTACACCGCCACG
>JAFOLN010000275.1 GCA_017419325.1 Clostridia bacterium | reverse complement strand
GTGGTTCTACAGGGGAAGGCTTTTTTGGGGTGGTTCAGCAAGGGAGCCTAAGAGATTCTTCAGGGCAAAAAAAGAGAACGCTTATGCGTTCTCTTTTAGGATTTTCTCTTTAAAGCGCCTTTTCGTAGGGCGGGGACTTGGGTACTATTACCTTCTGAATATCCGCGCCGAGGGAGCGGAATTTCGACACCACGTCCTCGTAGCCGCGCTCGATGTGGGATATGTCCTCTATCTCCGTTGTGCCGGAGGCGCAGAGTCCCGCAATTATCATGGCCGCGCCCGCGCGCAGGTCGCATGCCTTCACCTTCGCTCCGGTGAACTTGCCCACGCCGTCTATAACGGCCACGCGGCCGTCCACGTTTATGCGCGCGCCCATGCGCTTAAGCTCGTCCGTATAGCGGAAGCGGTTGTCCCACACGCTCTCGCTTATGACGCTGGAGCCCTCCTCGGCAAGGCACAGAAGCACCGCCGCCTGCGGGTTCATGTCCGTGGGGAAGCCGGGGTACGGCAGCGTCTTTATGTTTACCTTCGATATGGGCTTCGTTCTCGTAACGTATACGGCCTCGTCGTATTCCTCCACCTCGACGCCCATCTCCATAAGCTTCGCCGTTATGGACTCGAGATGCTTAGGGATTACGTTCTTTATAAGCACGCTGCCCTTCGTTGCCGCGGCCGCCACCATGAAGGTGCCCGCCTCGATCTGGTCGGGTATTATGGTATACGTGCCGCCGTGCATCGTCTTTACGCCGCGTATCTTTATGCTGTCGGTGCCCGCGCCGGAGATCTGCGCGCCCATGGAGTTCAAAAAGTTTGCAAGATCCACGATATGGGGCTCCTTCGCCGCGTTCTCTATTATAGTAGTGCCCTCGGCGCGCGTCGCCGCGAGCATTATGTTTATGGTCGCGCCCACGGATACCACGTCGAGGTATACGCTCGCGCCCTTTAAATGCTCCGCGCGGGCGTTCATAATGCCGTATTTGACGTCTATCTTCGCGCCCAGCGCCTCAAAGCCCTTGAGATGCTGGTCAATGGGTCTGGGGCCCAGGTCGCAGCCGCCCGGCATTGCGACGCTGGCCTTTGAAAAACGGGAAAGCAGCGCGCCCATAAGATAATATGAGCCGCGCATCTTCTTTACGAGATCATAATCCGCAACAGAGCAGTTAATACGGGAAGTATCTATTTCAACACAGTTCTTGTTTATCAGCTTGACGTCCGCGCCCATCTGCGCAAGTATCCTCAGTATTATATCAACGTCGCTGATACTGGGAATGTTCTCTATTCGGCATACTCCGGCAACTACGATAGTCGCGGGAATAATGGCAACGGCCGCGTTCTTCGCGCCGCTTACGGTTACCTCGCCTTTTAAAGGATTGCCCCCCTTAATTACGAGCTTGTCCACATCCCTCACCATCCTTTTTATGTAGACATAACATAAGTATTATACCATATTTTTTGTAAAAGTAAATGAATATCGGGCGTTCTTTACAAAAAGAATGTGACCGAATTGTAAACTTTTTCGGTTTTCACTTGATTCGTTCGCCCGTGTCGGCGTCAAAAAAGTAATTATATCCCTTCTCATCCGTTATACGGTACGCGGGACGAAGCCCCGAGCTGCTTATCTTCTTCTCCGCAACGTAGCAGAGTGAAAGCTCCTTCACCTCGCGGCTCTTCGTGTCCTGCGAGAGGAATTTTAAAAGCACGTCGAGCGGCTCGCTGTACCCGTTCTGGGACGAGGGCAGCACGGGCGCGTATATATACGTGCCGTCCGCCGACAGTACGCCCGCGCCCACCTTTACGGTAAGGAGCGCGCCCTCAACGGCGCGTCCGTCTATATACTGGCCGAATACGTATTCGCCCTTTTCGTCATCGCGCGATATGAGCTCATGCGTTGAGAGCTTGCCCTCAAGGGAGGAAACGAAGGCCTCCGCCGCGGCGAGCCTGTCGCCCTCCGCCGCCGCGATGCCGCCGCAGGTGACGGACATGCCGCCCGAGAGCATCACATACGCGCCCGAGTCGGAAACGTACATGCCGCTCTGGTATTTAAGCTCGGAGAGGCTTTTTCCGAGAAGCGTCTCCGTGAGCCGCTTTTCCGCGTCGGGCACGTTCACTAAAATCAGCGCCGCCGTCTTCTCCTTATAGGAGGGTATGAGAGAGCGCGAAACGTCCACGCCGCCGCGCTCCATGACGGCCACCGTCTTTGTGATAAGCTCCGGCGCGATATGCACCTTCATGTAGTACGTATATGATGTGTATAAAAGGAGAATTATATTCGTGACGAGAAAGAGCACCACGAATATTGATTTTATTGCGCGTCCGCTCATTCGCCGCCTCCTGTCTGCACGCTGTAACCGGCGATATATTCCGTTTTGTCCTCCGACTGGGAATAGAGGAAGCGTATCGAGGAGATGTCCTCATAGCCCCCGATTTCCACCGTATAGAACAAAAGGTCGCGGGAGATGGCCCCGGCGCGCCCCGTCTGTTCGTGCAGAACGTCGGAGATGAGCTTCGCGTACACTATTTCGCCCCGGTCGTTTATGTCTATCACCGCGCCGTAGCCCTTGGGCGCGCCGTTCTTGTAGAGGGCGACGCCGCCTAAGAAGTAGTCGAAGTATACGCGCACGGTGTTCGTCTGCGGATTTCGCTCCATGCCCGCGTACGTTGCCGAAACGGCATTGTCGGACAGCGCCGACGCGTATACGGAGGAGATGAGCGAGGCCGCCGTGCTTATGATGCGGCTCTGGTCAAGAACGGCGGAGTCCGCCGCGTCGGCGGGGGTAAAGCCGCGCTCGGCGCTCAGAGCCTTATATTCAAAGAAGCCGTCGTATGTGAGGCTTAAGGTGGCGTAGTCGGAGATATACGAGAGCGCCTGTGCGTCCTCGTACCAGCGCCCAGAGGAGCTGTGGAAGCCGAAAGGCTTTAAGAGCTTTTCCGCCTTTCTTATCTTTTCCTGCCCCTCCTCCACGGGGGAGATATATGGGAAGGACGAAAGCTTCGGCGCGCTCACGGAGCCCTCGGGTAGCACGCAGTAGGGCGGCAGCGCGAAGGAAAGGCCGTCTGCCAGCTCATAGCCGAAGGAGCAGGGCACAAAGCTCCCCGTGTCGCCCGTGAGGGCGGCGTACATGGCC
>JAFOLN010000039.1 GCA_017419325.1 Clostridia bacterium | reverse complement strand
CTGCCGCACGGGCGTCACGGAGGGCGACAGGCTTTATCCCGCGCTGGTGCTCGCGAACGCACTCTTCGGCGGCACGCCCGTGTCGAAGCTTTTCATGAACGTAAGAGAGAAGCTGTCGCTTTGCTACTATGTGCGCTCGAACATAGATAAGCTTAAGGGCATTATGATGATTGCGGCGGGCATAGAGAACGAGAACCTTGACGTGACGCTTAAAGAAATAGACGCGCAGCTTTCCGCGCTGAAGCGGGGCGAAATAACGGACGACGAGCTTACCGCCGCCCGCGCCGCCCTCGTTACGATGATAAACTCCACCCTCGATTCGGGATATCAGACCGAGGACTATTATCTTACAAAGACGCTGGGACGCGACAAATCGTCGCCCGCCGAGCTTTTAAAGGCGCTTGAGCGCGTGACGATGGATGAGATAACGGAGGCTGCCAATACGATAAAGTACGACACTATATACTTCCTTAAAGGAACGGCGGAGGGTGAAAGCGATGAATAAGGAAACGAAGATAACGAGAAAAAAGTATGAAGCCTTAGGCGAGGAGCTCATTCGCATAGACCATAAAAGCGGGCTTTCGGCGCTCGTTGTGCCCAAAAAGGGCTTTTCCAAGATGTACGCCGTGTTCGCGACGAATTACGGCTCCATAGACCGTGAGTTCTCGTCTGACTGCACCGACGGGATGATAACGGTGCCCGACGGCATAGCCCATTTTCTTGAGCATAAGCTCTTCGAGGGAAAGGACGGCAATGCCTTTGAAAAGTACGCCGTAACGGGCGCGCAGGCCAACGCCTACACAAGCTTTGACAAGACGGCATACCTCTTCTCCTGCACAGACCGCTTCGGCGAGAACCTGAAAATTCTCCTTGACTTCGTGCAGTCGCCCTATTTTACCGACGAGAACGTACAGAAGGAGCAGGGCATCATAGGTCAGGAGATAAGGATGTACGACGACCACCCCGACTTCAGGGTATTAAATAACCTTCTCAATCTTCTCTACCACGAGCACCCCGTGCGCGTTGACATAGCCGGCACCGTGGAGAGCATATCCCACATTACGCCAAAGATACTTAACACCTGCTACGACACGTTCTATAACCTTTCCAACATGGTGCTTTGCATCGCGGGCGACGTGGACGCGGATGAGGTTGTGTCCGTCATGGACGAGTCGATAATGCCGAAGCCCTCGTCTAATATAAAGAGAAAGGCCGTGTCGGAGCCGGACACCGTGGCGGGCGACTATACGGAGCAGACGCTTGAGGTGGCAATACCGAAGTTCCAGCTTGGCTTTAAGGACATCTGCGGCGTATTTACGGGAAGAGAGGCTCAACGGAACGACTATCTTACGGAGATACTCCTTGAGATGATAATGGGCGAGGACACCGCCCTTTACAACGACCTTTTCGGGCGCGGACTTATAAACAAGAACTTCGGCTTTGAATATTACCGCGAGAGAAGCTTCGCGCTCAGCATATTCGAGGGCGAAAGCGAGGACCCGAAGGCGGTAAGAGACGCGATTTTTGCGCGCATTGAAGAGCTTAAGAGCAATTTTGACGAGAACGCCTTCAATATAGCGAAAAAGAACGTATATTCGCGTATGATTTTTCAGTTTAATTCTACCGACAATATTGCAAACAGCCTGATTTCATGCTATTTTAATGATATTGATATGTTTGAAGGCACCGAGGTAGTGAGATCGATATCGGCAAATGAGGCAAAAGAGCGCCTCCTCGGTCATTTCAGAAAAGAGCTTGCAGCGCTGTCCGTGATATGTCCCGCAAACGACAAACGAAGCTGAGCGGAGGTAAAACACATTGACGGCAGATAATTCAATAGTTTTTCCGGGACTGGGCATAAGCGTTGACCCGTCCAGAACGGCTTTCGAGATCTTTGGTTTTTCTGTATACTGGTATGGCGTGATCATCGGCATAGGCTTTATACTGGGGCTTTTATACGCGCTTTCAAGGGTGAAATGGGAAAAGATAAAGGAGGACGATTTTCTCCTTGTGCTTATAATATCGCTTCCCGTTTCCGTAATATGCGCCAGAGCCTACTACGTGATCTTTTACAGCTCCTTATATTTTACAGACGGAAAATTTGATTTTATGCGTGCGATATCCATACGCGACGGCGGCCTCGCCATTTACGGCGGAGTCATAGGCGCGTTCCTTTGCGCGTTTATAATTTGCAGGATAAAAAAGATAAGCTTTTTAAAGGTGAGCGACTGCGTTGCGGTGAGCTTTCTCATAGGTCAGGGCATCGGCCGCTGGGGCAACTTCTTCAACAGAGAGGCCTACGGCGAAATAACGACGCTGCCGTGGCGCATGGAGATATACGATATCGCGTCCCACGCGCGCGTCTGCGTACACCCCACGTTCCTCTATGAATCCGTATGGAACCTTGCGGGGGCGCTTATCTTACATATCTATTATAAGAAAAAGAAGTTCAACGGCGAGATACTGCTTTTGTACATAGCGTGGTACGGTCTCGGGCGAATGTTCATCGAGGGACTGAGGACGGACAGCCTCTACCTTTTCGACACGGGCATCCGCGTGTCTCAGGCGCTGGCGGCCGTTTCCTTCGTCTGCGCCGTGGTCATAATAATAATCGCAAGAATAAAAACTAAACACAGGGAGATAGGATAATAATGTCGGCAAAAGTAATTGACGGAAAAGCACTTTCAAAGAAATTAAGAGAACAGATAAAAAAGGACGCGGAGTCCCTTAAATCAAAGGGTATCTGTCCGTCCCTTTCCGTAATAATCGTGGGCGAGGATCCCGCGTCGAAAACGTATGTAAAGAACAAGCGTCTCGCCTGCGAAGAGGTGGGCATAAAGTCGGACGTGTACGAGCTTCCCGAAAGCACCACATCGGACGAGCTTCTGTCACTTGTTAAGAAGCTCAACGCCGACGAAAGCGTACACGGCATCCTTGTGCAGCTTCCGCTGCCTAAGCACCTTGACGAAAAGGTGGTAATAGAGAACATACGCATAGACAAGGACGTTGATGCCTTCCATCCGCAGAACGTGGGACGCATAATGATAGGCGACTTTGATTTTCTGCCCTGTACTCCCGCGGGCGTTATGGAGATAATAGACGAGGCGGGCGTTGAGGTAAAGGGCAAGGAATGCGTCGTTGTGGGACGAAGCAACATCGTGGGAAAGCCCCAGGCCATGCTCCTTTTGCACAGACACGGCACGGTCACCCTGTGCCACTCCCGCACGAAGGACTTAAAGGAGGTCACCCGCCGCGCCGAGATACTTGTTGCGGCGGTGGGCAAGGCGAAGATGATAACGGCCGACATGGTGCGCCCCGGCGCCGTTGTCATAGACGTGGGCATGAACCGCGACGAGAACGGAAAGCTCTGCGGCGACGTGGACTTTGACGGCGTTAAGGAAGTAGCCTCCGTAATAACTCCCGTTCCGGGAGGCGTAGGCCCCCTTACTATAACGATGCTGCTTAAGAACACCATAAAGGCGGCACAGCTTAAGCTTGATAAAAAATCATAAATGAGCGCATACGATAAATCTATGAAAGAGGGTGTCACGGTGCAGGAAAGCGATATGCGAAGCTCACTGTCGGCAAGAACGCTTGCCGAGCTCAAGGAAACGGCGCGTGCCCTGGGCATAAGGAGCGTGACGGCATACAGAAAGGCGGAGCTTGTAGAAAAGATATATGAGCTTATGCTGGAAAACGAGAACGCCGTAAAGGCAAACGCAAAGCCGGAGCCTGAGGCTCACGATGACACGGCTGCCCAAAAGCGCGAAGAGGCGCCGCAGGACGAAGTGGACAAAAGCGCCGCGCCTTTATATGAAAAAGAGACGGGCGAACAAAGCGGCGGATTTGTGCAGCCCGAAATGCCCGCGCTTCCCGAGCGGGACGCCCCGCGTGAATATATCCCACAGAGCGCGCCCGAGCAGGAGCAGCAGGAGACGGGCGACAGCCGGCGCGACGCGGGCGGCGTGCTCGACATACTTGCAGACGGGTTCGGCTTCCTTCGCGGTCAGAATTTTCTGCCCGGGCCCGAGGACATATACGTATCTCCCACCCAGATAAGACGATTCCGCCTCCGTCAGGGCGACAGGCTGTGGGGCGTTGTGAGAAAGCCGCAGGACGACAAGTTCGAGTCGATGATTTTCGTAAAGACCATAAACGGCGACAAGCCCGACGTTGCCTTGCGCCGCGTGCAGTTCGAGCGGCTTGAGGCCATCTTCCCCGACGAGCGCATGAGGCTTGAGACCGACAGGTCGAACTATGCCATGAGGCTTACGGACCTGGTCGCTCCCATAGGAAAGGGCCAGCGCGGAATGATAGTCGCGCCGCCGAAAACGGGCAAGACCACCCTTTTAAAGCAGATAGCGAACAGCATAAGCCGAAACAACCCGGAGTGCGAGCTTATAGTGCTTCTTATCGACGAACGCCCTGAGGAGGTTACGGACATGCGCCGAAGCACCGAAGCGAAGGTGCTTTACTCCACCTTTGACGCGGAGCCCGTTCACCATATAAAGGTGGCCGAGATGGCGCTTGCCTACGCCATGAGGCAGGTGGAGCACAACAAGGACATAGTTATACTTCTGGACTCCATAACGAGGCTTGCAAGAGCATACAACCTCGTGACCCCGCCCACGGGACGCACCCTTTCCGGCGGACTTGACGCGGGAGCGCTCATGTTCCCGAAAAAGTTCTTCGGCGCGGCGCGAAACATAGACGGCGGCGGCTCCCTTACCATACTTGCCACGGCTCTCGTTGAAACGGGCAGCCGTATGGACGATATTATATTCGAGGAGTTCAAGGGCACGGGCAATATGGAGCTGTATCTCGACAGGAAGATGAGCGAGAGGCGCATATTCCCCGCGGTCGACATAAACCGTTCGGGTACGCGCCGCGAGGAGCTTCTTCTTTCAAAGCGGGAGCTGGATTTTCTGTGGTCGCTGAGACGTTCGCTGGGAGGCAGCGGCACGGACATATACGAAAAGCTCGTTTCAAAGATTATAGCAACAAATTCCAACGCGGAGCTTGTGGAGCTGCTTTTAAAAAGCAGGATATAGGCCCGCATAAAGGACATAAAAATACAGACGCCGCTATTGAAGCGGGCAGGGCCGCGCGCTTTTCCCGTTTTCAATAGCTTTTGTCACACATCGCAAGGGTGATATTTATGAAACTTAAACTTTTTACGCTGCTTTCTCTCGTCTTGGCGTTCTCTCTTATCTTTTCCGCCTGCGGAAAGGAAGCCGACGCCATGGAGAACGCCGACGCGCAGGACAGCGCGGTTGAGGAAAGCGTTCCCGAGCCCGAGCCCACAGAGGAGGAGATTCTTTCAATGAGGGCTCATGAAATAGTAGACAACATGACGACCGAGGAGCGCGCCGCACAGATTTTCCTTGTGCGCTTCGATAAGGAGTCGGCGGTATCGCTTACGAACGAATACTGCCCCGGCGGCTTTATCCTCTTCGGCAAGGACTTCAAGGAGGAAACGCCCGAAAGCATAAGAGAGCTTACGGCCTCGCTTCAGTTTCGCGCCTCTACGCCGCTTTTTTTCGGCGTTGACGAGGAGGGCGGCACCGTTGCAAGGGTGAGCAGATACGCGGCGTTCAGAGCCGAGAAGTTCCGTTCGCCCCAAAGCCTTTACAATGAGGGCGGCCTCGACCTTATCAGAGCCGACGCCCGCGAAAAGTCGGAGCTTCTTTTAAGCCTCGGCATAAACATGAACCTTGCGCCGGTGTGCGATATCTCCACAAATCCGGAGGACTTCATGTACGAGCGCGCCCTGGGAAGGGGCGCAGAGGAGACGGCCGAATACGTGTCCGCTGTCTGCGCCGAGATGAAAAGCGCGGGCATCCTCTCCGTTTTGAAGCACTTCCCCGGCTACGGCGGCAACGTTGACACCCACACGGGCATAAGCGTTGACGAAAGACCGTATGAGCAGTTCGTGCAGGAGGATTTTCTTCCCTTCAAAGCGGGCATAGACGCGGGCGCCGACTTTGTGCTCGTGTCCCACAACAGCGTGCTTTCCATGGACGCGGATTACCCCGCGTCGCTTTCGGGGAACGTACACGACATTTTAAGAAACGAGCTTTCCTTCGATGGCGTTATAATCACCGACGACCTCGAAATGGACGCCGTAGGACAGCTCGCCGACCCCGGTCAGACGGCGGTGCTTGCGGTGAACGCGGGCAACGACATGCTCATCTCCTCGGACTTTAAAACGCAGTACGACGCCGTGCTTGCGGCGGTTTCCGACGGAACGATAAGCGAGGACAGGCTTTACGACGCGGCGCTCCGCGTTGTGACGGCAAAACTCAAATCAGGGATAATAAAGTAGGAAAGAGAAATGCTTTTTTCAAGCACATTGTTTATTTACGGCTTTCTTCCGGCGGTGCTCATTCTGTACTACGCCGTGTTTAGGCCGTTCTTAAAGAAAATATCTTACAGGAACGTGCTGCTCTTTGCGGCAAGCATATTTTTCTATGCCTGGGGAGAGCCGCGCTTCGTTTTTGTAATGCTTCTGTCCATCGCGGCGAACTGGTACTTTGCGCTTATGATATCAAGGTACAGGGAGACGAAGCGGGCGCGTCTTATGCTTGTGCTTTCGCTTTTGTTCAACCTCGGCGTGATCTTTATCTTCAAGTACCTTATGTTCTTCTGCGAGAACATAAATATGCTTGCGGGCGGAAGCCTTAACGTGCCCGTAATAGACCTGCCCATAGGCATATCCTTCTTTACGTTCCAGTCGATTTCATACATCGCGGACGTATACAGAAAGAAGGGTCGGGCGCAGAAGAACATACTGAACGTGGGGCTTTACATAGCCTTCTTCCCGCAGCTCGTTGCGGGCCCCATAGTGCGCTATCAGACGGTGGCGGAGCAGATAATGAACAGAAAGGAGACCCTCTCCGACTTTTCATACGGCTTCTGCCGCTTCGTTGCGGGCCTTGCAAAAAAAGTGCTCATTGCAAATCAGATGGCTCTCATAGCGGACGCGGCCTTCACGGGTCACGCCTCGTCTGTCATGACGGCGTGGCTTGGCGCCGCCGCGTATACGCTTCAGATATATTTCGACTTTTCCGGCTATTCCGATATGGCCATAGGCCTCGGACGGATGTTCGGCTTTAAATTTCTTGAAAACTTCAATTATCCGTATATATCAAAGAGCATAACGGAATTCTGGCGCAGATGGCATATGTCGCTCGGTACCTGGTTCCGCGATTACGTCTACATACCCATGGGAGGCTCGAGAGTCGAAAGCCGGGCACGGCTTATACTGAACCTTTTCGTTGTATGGCTCCTTACGGGCGTATGGCACGGCGCGTCGTGGAACTTCATCGTATGGGGGCTTTACTACTTCGTGTTCCTCGTGCTTGAAAAAATGATATACCCGGACGCGCTGAAAAACGCTACGTCCGCACCCGTAAAGACCCGGGCGCTCTGGCATGTGTATACGATGGCGGTGGTCATGTTCGGCTGGGTGCTTTTCAGAGCCGACACGCTTTCGGGCGCGCTTTCGTATATTGCCGCCATGTTCGGCGGCGCGGGCGTGCCCTTCGTCTCCGACGATTTTCTTATGTTCGTATCGGAAAAGCGGTGGTACCTCATATTCGGCGCGGTTTTATCGTGCCCGCTTGCGCCGTTCATATCGGAGAAGCTCACCGCGTTCAGAGAGCAAAGCGCGCCCAGACGCGCCCTGTCGCTTGCGGCGGATATAGCATACCCCGCGGCATACGCGGCGCTGCTCCTTCTTTGTACGGCGTTCCTTCTCAAGAATACGTACAACCCGTTCATATACTTTAATTTTTAGGCGGACAATATGAATAACGATGCACGAAAAAGGATAAAACAACGCATAACGGCGTTCATACTTACGTTCCTCGTTTTAGCCGTGGGCATAATGACGGTCATAACATCCATCGCCGGAGGAGGCAAAACGGAGGAGGAGGAATCTCCCGATGTGCCGGACGTAAAGACGGAGGAAAGTTCCGAGGGCAATATATTTGAAAAAAGGCTCTTTATGTTCGACGGCTTTATAAACCTCTATTCCGCGTATGAGGTCATGACGGGGGCGCATATGTTCGAGGACGCGTCATACGGATACCTTATAAAGGACAGGCAGGGAAAGCTCCACTTCACATGGAAGCGCTCCTACAAGGACGAATACGGCGAGGAGCTTCTCTCGTTTGCCGAAAAGACGAAGGCGCGGGGCATACCCTTTATATACATCCAGGCCCCGAACAAAAAGCTTGAAGGCTACACCTCGTTTCCGCCGGGGGCGAGAAACGACTCGAACGAGGACGCGGACGAGCTTATAGCTTTCCTTAACGGTGAAGGCATAGAGACGTTCGATTTAAGAGAGCGGATTCGGGACAGCGGCATAGCGTACGGGGATATGTTCTACGCCACCGACCACCACTGGACTAACGAAACGGCCTTCTGGGCCTTCGGCGAGGTGACGGGTGAGCTTAACGCCCGCTTCGGTCTGAACATCGACCCCGCGGGCTACCACAGGAACATTGAAAACTACGATATAACGTATTACCCCGGAAGCTTTTTGGGCTCCCAGGGACGCCGCGTGGGCGAATTTATCGCGGGCGTTGACGACTACGACTTCATCGCGCCGAAGGACGGGTACGACTTCGTGGTGTGCGACATGGTCCGCCGCCCCGACTGGCCGCTTTCGGAAGGGCCGTTTATGGACGCGGTGGCAAGAGAGAGCCTTCTTAAGGACGAGGATGTGTCAACAAACAGATACGCCGCGTATTTCGGCTACGACTACGGCCTTATGATGGTAAGAAACAACTCGGAGACGAACGGCATAAAGCTGCTTATCGTGAAGGACTCCTTCGCGCTGCCCCTTGCGGCATACCTTTCAACGTGCGTGTCTGAGGTGTGGCTCCTTGACCCCCGCGACGAGGACGCGCCCATCGCCGAGGACGTGATGAGAGAGCACGATTTCGATGCCGTCATCGTCATGTACAACACCGAGGTGTTCGACGACGTTCACTTCGACGGCCTGTGCGCCGATTAAAGGAGGGACGCGTATGACGAGGGAGGAAAAGCTCGCCTTCATGCGGGAGGCGCTCTCGGAGGCGAAAAAATGCGAAAAGAGCGGCGACGTGCCCGTGGGATGCGTCATAGTTTACGACGGGCGCATAGAGGGACG
>JAFOLN010000274.1 GCA_017419325.1 Clostridia bacterium | reverse complement strand
GCGAAGCTGCTCATCGATAAGATACCGTGTCTCAGCTTCGGATTTAACTCGGCGGCTTGCCGCTTTCTGAGCCTGCTGTTTGCGCTCGTTTTGGTCAACCTTTTCGGAGGAGGCAGCCGCTTTCTGAGCGTCTTTTATGAGCTTTTCTTCTATGTCGGCTTCGTCGGATGTGTCGAAAGCCGCCGCTTGCTCTGCAGGTTCGGGCATCACAAAAGGCTTGTTTTGATAGTTCCAGTCGCCGTAAGTCTGCATAAACCATTCGCAAAGGCTGTAAGCCATCTGCATAAGGGTCTTGCCCTCTTCAACGGAAGAATAATTCTCGTGAACAGCCTTATTTCTGACTTTCCTTAAAACGTGAAGAATATCGGAAAGGTCGCGCGTAATCATGCCTTCCCTGAGAAGCGTATCGATGCGCTCAACGGCTGTGTTATTGTACGGCAGCGGTATCCTGTCGTATGAGAAGATAAGATTTACAATCGTCTCTCCTATCATCCCGAGCTTCATCAGACAGGAGTTGGAATCGGAATAGCAATACTGCTCCGCTAATTCTCCGAAGTTGGCCAGGACGGGAAAAGTTCCCTTCAGAAAGGAAAAATTCGATTTAATCATAGCTGCTCCCTCTCATGCAATCATTCTTTTATAATATTTTACCATAAATAAGCACTGACTTCAATGCATTATAAATATGTGTAAGGGCGTCACCAACTTCCTAAAATAAAACAAAAACGCCGGACAAATCATCTGACGTTTTTGTTATGGGTTATATATGATACGTTCAATCAATCAATACAGCTTCGCGCCTGCCGGGATGTGGGGGTCTACCATCAAAAGATTGAGCTTCTCCTCCTCGCCTTCCTTGTGGACGGCGGAGATGAGCATGCCGCAGGATTCGATGCCCATCATCTTTCTGGGCGGCAGGTTCACTATGGCGATGCACGTCTTGCCCACAAGCTCCTCGGGCTCGTAGTAAGCGCGGATGCCGGAGAGTATCGTTCTCGGCTCGCCGCTTCCGTCATCAAGCTTGAACTGTAAAAGCTTCTTCGACTTCGGCACGGCCTCGCATTCGAGCACCTTCACGGCGCGGAAATCGGACTTGGAGAAGGTCTCGAAGTCCACCATATCCTCGAACAGAGGCTCTATCACTACATTCGAGAAATCTATCTTCTCGGGCACGGCCGGCTCCGCCGGTGCGGCTTCTTCGGCCTCTGCGGGAGCGTCCGTCTCGCCGAATGCGGGCTGGGCGTCTGCTGCGGCCTGTCCCGTCGGCTTCATTGTCGGGAAAAGAAGCACGTCGCGGATGGACGCGCTGTCGGTGAGCAGCATAACGAGCCTGTCTATGCCCATGCCCATGCCGCCCGTGGGGGGCATGCCGTATTCAAGCGCAGTGAGGAAGTCCTCGTCCATCATGTTGGCCTCAAGGTCGCCGGAAGCTCTCATGGCCGCCTGGCGCACAAGGCGCTCACGCTGGTCGATGGGGTCGTTAAGCTCCGAATATGCGTTTGCAAGCTCGCGTCCCGTTACGAAAAGCTCGAAGCGCTCGGTTATCTTTCCGTTCGTGCCGGGCTTCTTCTTCGTAAGAGGCGAAACCTCGATGGGATAATCCATGATGAACGTCGGCTGGATGAGCTTGTCCTCTACCCGCTCCTCAAACGCAAGGTTCATAAGGTTGCCCCACGACGGGTCGCCGTCCACCTCTATGCCCATGGACTGCACAGCGGCCTTTGCCTCGGCGTCGGAGGTGATGGAGTAAAAGTCAACGCCCGTATACTTCTTTATGGCGTCGTTCATGGTGATGCGCTCAAAGCCGCCGCCAAGTTCAACGGTCTCGCCCTGATAATTTATCGTCGTGGTGCCGAGCACCGTCTTTGCGCAGTGTACTATCATGGCCTCAGTAAGGTCCATCATGTCGTGGTAGTCGCTGTACGCCTCGTAAAGCTCTATCGTCGTAAATTCGGGGTTGTGCTTTACGTCCATGCCCTCGTTTCGGAATATGCGGCCGATCTCGTATACCTTTTCAAGACCGCCGACGATGAGGCGCTTTAAGTGAAGCTCAGTTGCGATGCGAAGATACATCGTTATACCGAGCGTATTATGATAAGTGATGAACGGACGGGCTGCCGCGCCGCCAGCTATGGGCGAAAGCACGGGCGTCTCAACCTCTATGTAGCCGCGCTCCTCCAAAAACGAGCGTATCGCCGTGATTATGCGGCTGCGCTTTTCAAACGCGTCCTTTACCTCGGGATTTACTATAAGGTCAACGTAGCGCTGACGGTATCTTAAATCGGTGTCCTTAAGTCCGTGGAATTTTTCGGGGAGCGGCAGAAGCGACTTTGTAAGCAGCGTAAATGAGGCAAGCTTTATGGATATCTCGCCGCGTCTTGTGCGGAACACCTCGCCCTCAACGCCGATTATATCGCCGATGTCCAGCTTTTTAAACTCAGCGTATACATCCTCGCCAAGCTCGTTTACGCGAACGTAGAGCTGGATTTTTCCGAATCTGTCCGAAAGGTCGGCGAAGGAAGCCTTGCCCATGTCGCGCTTCGACATGATGCGTCCGGCAATTCTTACGGTGCTGCCCTCCATCGACTCAAAGTTTTTGAGTATCTCTTCGGTGTAGCTCGTTCTGTCGAATTTTACTTCTTCAAAGGGGTCCTTGCCTCTTGAAACAAGCTCCTTTAATTTTTCGCGTCTGACCCTCACAAGGTCGCCGAGCTGCTGTTCGCCTTCGGCTGCAGGCTCGTTTGCATTGCGTCTTTCGTCTGCCATTTTGTAATGCTCCTCTCGAAAATGCTTTTTATAAAAAGAAGGGACGCGCCAAAACGCGCGCCCTGAAGACCCGCCCTCGGGCGGGAGATCATTTTGTTCTTCTGATATCGGTTATCTCATAATAAAGAACGCCTGCGGGCGCATGGACTTCGCATATATCGCCGACATGGCATCCTATGAGCGCATGACCCAGCGGCGATTCGTCGGATATTTTGTTCTCAAGCGGGTCGGCCTCGGTGGTGCCGACGATGGAATACTCTATCTCTTCGTCAAATTCCTTGTCTATCACCTTTACGGTGCAGCCGATGTTTACCTTGTTGGAGTCTATCTCCTCTTCGTCAAGCACCTCGGCGTTTTTGAGCATGGCGGTAAGCTCAACGATGCGGCCCTCGTTCATGGCCTGCTCGTTCTTCGCCTCGTCGTACTCGGAATTCTCGGAAAGGTCGCCGAAGGACAGCGCCACCTTTAATTTGCCCGCGATCTCGGCGCGCTTTACGGACACTCTGTAGTCAAGCTCTTCTTCAAGCTTTGCAAGTCCCTCCGAAGTAAGGACTATCTTCTTATGACTGCTCATCTTCTACTCCTTAAATCAAAAATCTGATACCGAACGTATGCGCGTTCGGTATCAAAAATACTATTACTCCATTTGAACATATGAAATATTATAAATGCCCCCGCCCGCGTTGTCAATAGAAAAATAACCGGCACTGTATATAATTTTGTAGAGTCGTCAATGATGGGTGACAGTTTTCTCGAAAAAATATGGTGTAGTACCGAGATCACGAATTTGCGAAAGAAGGATGAGCCGTAGGCGACGAGTTCTTTCGCAAATTCGGCGCGGCTCATATTGCCGAGGATTGGTACTCCGCAAACACTTCGTTTGGCGATTTATAGCCCAGACAAACCTTCGGAATTGTATTGGAGAAGCGAT
>JAFOLN010000038.1 GCA_017419325.1 Clostridia bacterium | reverse complement strand
CGACAGCTTTGCGGACGGCGTAAAATGGGCGTATGAGCGCGGTATTACCAACGGTAAGTCGGCCGCGTCGTTTTCTCCCCGCTCCTCGCTCACAAGAGCCGAGGCCGTCACGTGCCTCTGGCGCGCCTGCGGCAGTCCCGCGCCCGAAGCGTCCGACTGCCCGTTTGACGATGTTTTGTCGGATTCATGGTACGGCGGCGCGGTTTTATGGGCGTATGAGAACGGCATAACGCGCGGCACCTCGGACACCGCGTTCTCCCCCGGCGAAACGCTTACCCGCGGTCAGCTTATAACGCTTCTCTGGCGCGTCTCGGGCGAGCCGGGAAAGACCGAATCGCCCATATGGTACGCCGACGCGGAAAAATGGGCAAGCGAGCAAAGCCTTACAAAAGGCACAAACGCGCCTTACGAAACCGACGCGCCCTGTCCCCGGGGCGACACGGTAATGTACCTTCAGCGCGTGTTCGGCGAATAATAAAAAACGGGCGGCGGGAAGCAAAGCTTCCGCCGCCTGTTGCTTATTTACTTCAGCTTATTCATCAAATCAAACAGTCCCGCCTCGAAGTTCACGCCGAAGCGGACGTCGGTGCCCGCCGCTCTTGTGCGGCGTATGCTGTCCGCCGTAAAGCCCACGGCAATGTCGCAGGCCTCGGGGAGCGGCTTGCCGCTGAGTATGGCCGCAAGCAGCGCGCTTGCGAAAACGTCGCCCGTGCCGTGGTAAAAGCCGCTTACTCTCTCTCTGAACACGTACTGCGCCTCGCCCGCGTCCCTTTCCATGCAGGCGGCGCCGAGAGTCTCCTCATCAAAGCATACGCCCGTAAGCACCGCCGCCTTTACTCCGAGCCCCAGAAGCCCCGAAAGCATATCCTCTATATACTTTTTGTCGTAGGGCGGCTTTTTATAGGGCATATCCAGCATAAAGCAGGCCTCGGTTATGTTGGGCGTTATGATATCCGCCTTTTTGCAAAGGCCGCGCATGCCCGAAACGAAGTTCCGCGAGAACACCCTGTACATCTCGCCGTGGTCGGCCATGACCGGGTCCACCATTATGAGCGTGGTGTCGGTTTTAAGCTCGTCGAATATTTCGGACACGATGTCGAGCTGGCGGAAGCTGCCCAAAAAGCCGGAATATATGGCGTCGAACGTAAGCCCAAGCGACTTCCAGTGGTCGGCGAAGGGCTTTAAGTCCTCCGTAAGGTCGCGGTACGTATATCCCGTAAGGCCGCCCGTATGCGTTGAAAGCACGGCGGTGGGGATAACGCTCGTTTCAATGCCCGCCGCCGAGATTATTGGCAGCGCGACGGTGAGCGAGCACCGTCCGAAGCCGGATATATCGTGTATGGCCGCGGCTCTTTTCTGTCTTTCCATCTCTTTCTCTCTCCCTTTATCGCACGTTTAAAACCCGTTCGGGTGCGAGCTGTGCCAGCGCCATGCCGATGCGATTATCTTCTCTATGTCGTCGTACTCCGGCTTGAAGCCAAGCACCTTTTTCGCCTTTTCGGGCGACGCCACAAGCACGGCGGGGTCGCCCGCGCGCCTTTGTCCCGTTTCAACCTTAAAGTCAACGCCGCTTACCTTCTTCGTCACTTCGATTATCTCGCGCACGCTGAAGCCCGTGCCGTAGCCCAGATTGAACGCCTCCGACGCGCCGCCCGCGCTCAGATAATCGAGGGCGAGAACGTGGGCGGCGGCAAGGTCGCGCACGTCTATATAGTCGCGGATGCAGGTGCCGTCGGGCGTGGGGTAGTCCGTTCCGAATATCATGATTTTATCGCGCTTGCCCATGGCCGCCTGTATAACGAGGGGGATAAGATGGGTCTCCGGCGAGTGATCCTCGCCTATGCCGATGTCGTCGCGCGCGCCCGCCACGTTGAAGTAGCGAAGCGCGGCGTATTTTATGCCGTATGCCCTCTCGCTCCATTTTAAAAGCCGCTCAATGGCAAGCTTCGTTTCGCCGTAGGGGTTCGTCGGGTCCTTTCTGTCGTCCTCAAGAATGGGCACTCTCTCCGGCTCGCCGTAAACCGCGGCGGACGATGAGAAAACTATCTTCTTTACGTCGTGGCGCACCATGGCGCGAACGAGGGAAATGGCGCCTCCCACGTTGTTGTCGTAGTATTTAAGCGGGTTTTCAACGCTCTCGCCCACAAGCGAGTTCGCCGCGAAATGGATTACCGCGTCTATCTTCTCCGTTTCAAATACCTTGTCAAGAAACGCCTCGTCGCGTATGTCGCCCTCGTAAAGCTTTAAGCCGCGGGCGGCTTCCTTATGGCCGCAGGATATATTGTCTAAAATCGCGGCGGCTCTGCCGTCCTCCGAAAGCTTCGCCGCTATGTGGCTGCCGACGTAGCCTGCTCCTCCCGTTACAAGTATCATGTTTATCCTCCTCTCGGGTGTCCCGTTGTCATTTATTTAAGCTCCACTATCGTAACGCCGTCCTCGCCCTCGCCGTATCTGCCGAGTCTGAAAGACGCGACCGTGTTAAGCGTCCGAAGGTGCGCGTGAACGCCGTTACGGAGCGCCCCCGTGCCCTTGCCGTGGATTATCTGCACCTTTTTTATATTGAGAAGCACCGCGTCGTCAATGAGCTTGTCCACGTCGTACATGGCCTCCTCCACCGTCATGCCGCGGATGTCTATCTCCGTGTTCACCTTTCTTGTCGCCACGTTTATATTCTTTCTTACGCCGGGCGAGGCCTTCTTTTTGGCCGCCCGTCTGCCCCGCGCGTCGAGAAGCTCAAGCTCGTCAAGCCCCACCGTCACGCGCATTATGCCCGCCTGAAGCACGACTTTTCCGCCCTCCGGCGGCTCCACAACCGTGGCCTCGCGGTCAAGCTTTATAATCCTTACCATGTCGCCGGGGTTCAAGGGCCCTTCTATGCCGCCCTTCTTTTCTTCGGGCTTATCGTCCCGGTCTATGTCCTTTTCGGCGGCTCGAAGCTTTCCGCGAAGCGCGGCGCGGTTCTCCATGAGCTTTAAGTCGGCTATCTCGCGGGCGTTCTTCTTCTTTAAGGCTTCAAGCTCGCCCATAACGCTGTCGGAGGTCTCGCGGGCGCGGTTAAGGATTCTTGCCGCCTCGTCGCGGGCGTCGGCGAGTATGCGCTTTTTCTCCCGCTCAAGGTCTCTTTCCGAAAGCTCCGTCCTGCGCCTTAACGCCTCCGTCTCCATCATAAGCTCTCTCGTTCTTTCCCGCTCACGCTCCATCTCTATGCGGTTTCTTTCAAGGTCGCTTATAACGTCCTCGAATTTAAGGCTCTCCTGACCTATGCGCTTTTTCGCGTTCTCTATGACGCTCGCGGGCAGTCCAAGCCGCTCGGATATGGCGAACGCGTTGCTTCGTCCCGGCACGCCTATAAGAAGCTTATATGT
>JAFOLN010000273.1 GCA_017419325.1 Clostridia bacterium | reverse complement strand
GTCTCAAATGCATCTGCAAGCGCCTCTATATCGGAGAGGGTCTTACTTGCCCATGCCTCATACTGAGCTGCAGTCAGCGGCTGAACGCTGGTGCCTACAGGCTGTATGAACTCGGTAACCGTAAAGTCAGCTGCGAGAGCCTTAACCGCATTCTCTATGCCTGCGTCGCCTGCATACTCGTTGATGATACCCTGTAAGGTACCGGAAACAACGGTCGAGTCGGTCATGTAGTCGTATACTTCGTCGATACCGGTCTGGATCTTGTTGTCGAGCTTGTTGAAGTAATTAGCAAGGTCCATGTCCTTTTCTGCAACTATAGCCGTTGCGGAGGGGTTGCCGTCCTTGTCAAGCTTTGCGGGAGCAAGCTTTGCGTTTGCGGTGTTGTCAGCCGCAACGTCTGCAAGCGTCATAGCGCTTACGTCTACCTCAAGGTATGCCTTAGCGGTAACAACGTTGGAAGCATCGGTAGCAACAGCGATTGCTGCGCGCTCGTTGCTCATGGTGATGGTGATATCGGTGTCTGCAGCTACGGTGCCGTCAGCAACAACGGTGCCTGCGGGTACGGTAGCGGTAGTCTTGCCGAAATCATCGGAAAGCTGTGCCTCGATGGACTCGCTGCGGCTCTTCGTCTTATTGAGAAGAGTGTTTATCGAGTTGTCGATATAAGTCTGGTTGTCATAATCCTTCTTTGCGCCGCTTACGTCCTTAAGAAGGTCTTCAACGCCCGTTCTTACGGTGTCGTTAGCCTTTAAAAGGGTATCGCCGGTGGTGTTGTTAACATAGAGGTTGAGCGTGGGAACGCCGGATACGGGGTGCGTTAAGGTGAACTCCGTCTTGTAGTAGGTGGTGGTGCCGCCACCGCCGCCGCCACCGCCGCCTCCGCCACCGGAGGAAACGGAAACCTTATACCAGTGCAGGCGGTATACAACTGCAGCAACTTCCGCGCGGGTAGCGTTGTCGAGCGGTCTGAAGTTGGAGTTCTCGTCGCCTATGATAAGGCCTCTGGAAACTGCGATGTTTACATCGTTCTTTGCCCATTCAGCGATCTGTGCAGCGTCGCCGAACTCAATGGTCTTATGTTCGTCCACATGCTTCTTGTTGTACTGCTTCTCAACATAGGAAACATAGCGGCCGATCATGGTTGCAAGCTCCTGACGGGTGATGGCGAGGTCAGGCGAGAAGGTAGTATCGGAAGTACCGTTTACTATGTTCTTGCTTACTGCCCAGTCAACGCCGCCGTTGTACCAGGAACCTACTTCGCAGTCGGTGAACTGGGTCTGTGCCTGCGGGTTTACGGTCTCGGTCTCGAGACGCGAAAGAACTGTTACGAACATTGCACGGGTCATATTCATGTCGGGTGCAAATTCCGTCGCCGAAATGCCGTTCATGTAGTTGTGCTCTGCAACGAAGTCAACATAAGGCACGTACCACGAATCGTCTGCAACATCCACGAACTGGTCATGACCGGCGGCCATTGCAGGTACGACTGCAAGTATTGCTATAGTCAACACTATGCAGAGAACTCGCATGAAATTCTTTTTCATACTGAAATCCTCCCTTGTATTCTCGGACGCTCCCGTTTTAATTTTTTTGAAGCGTATCCGTTTTTAATATATTTCCAAAGGATCGCCGGCGATTGGTTTCGATCCTTTAAAAACCGTAGTTGTTCGGCCGAGGGCCGAATGCGCCATTAAAAATAATACAGATATATATTTTATAATAACATAATGCCTCCCAAGATATCAAGTTACAATTATGTTACAAATGCGCAAAATTTATGACTTTTTTTTATGAATATTGCGAAATAAGGCTTGCTTTCGTGTTCGCCTTCACGTCCTCGTAGTGTTGTTCAAGCTCGGAGGCAAGCTCCGGGTCAAGCTCTCTTACGCTTGAAATGATGGAAGCCATCTCGGAGTCGCATTCGTTCTCAAGCACCGATATCTGAGACATATACGACCTTACCACCTTCATCTTGTTGGCCGTGTTCTGCTGATCCTTGGGAAGCGACCAGAACTCATGCTTCATCGACTCGATAAGTCCGTTGGCGCGGCCCGTAAACGACGACTGGAGCACATACGCCTGCGCTACAAGCGTCTGTATGCGCGCCTGGCTCTCATCGTGCTGCGAGGTCTGCGCGTCCCCGGACGTATCGCCCGACTGGGAGGTCTCTCCCGTTTGAGCCGTGCCTCCGTTTTCCGACGAGGCGTCCGTGCCGGACTGAGCCTGTGTTCCGTCGGACGTCTGCGTGCCTTCGGAAGCCGCTCCGTCACCGGATGACGTTTCTTGCGACGTTCCCTGCTGCGACGTGTTCGCAACGATGGACTGAGCCACCTCTTCTGCGGTCTTTTCGCCGCTCTCTATCGCGGCTATGTCCTCCTCGGATATCTCCATATCGGAAAGTCCGAGGCTGTCCTTTATCTGTGCGTCCTCTTCGAGAAGCTGTTCCTGTTTTGCCTGTATCTCGGCCTGATCCGCCTTCATGTATTTAAGCATCGAGATGGTTTCGCGGTTCTTTATAAGCAGTATCGCCGCAATAACTACGATTATCAGCACTATTATAAGTACGACTCTTCTCGCTTTCATGACGGTCATCTCCATTCATAAGTATTTCGGGATTCCCCGAGGCTTCGCGTCCGCGCGTCTGCACAGACTGCGCAAATGTAATTTATCAGAAAAATGAGCATCCGTCAAGCCGGGCGGACAAAGTTTTGCGTTTTTTGCCCCCGAAAGCGGCGCAAGCGGCCGTCCCCTTCCGAAAAAACATACATTATATAAACATATATTATATAGAAAGGATATTGCGCTTTTCTAAAAAAGCACAATATCCCCCTACCTTCTCAGTACGCGTATCATGAGTAAAAGCGCAAGCGCGTATCCCACAAGCGTCGGCACGCTCATCCCCCATATTGCCTGGGGCAGCGAAGAAAAGCACAGCAGGCTTGCCGCTATAAACAGTCCCGCGGCGGCCACGGCGGCGGCAATGCGTCCCGAGCCGCGCGAAATCTCGCGCCTTATCTCCTCACCGTCGGTATTCTTTATATTTATCTTCGCCTCGCCCATCAGCGCGAGCCTTAAAAGCTCCGCCGCGTTGACGGGGATGGTCTCGCCCTTCTTCGCCATGTAGTACGCCGTCTTCGCAAACGACACGGCCAGCCGCTTTACGTCTATATCCTTCAGCATATCGCTCTGGATATATTCCGCCGCCACGTTCAGTATGCTTATATCCGGCGAAAGCTGGGAGAGCACGCCCTCCAGCGTCAGAAGTCCGCGTCCCATCATCGTTATGCCCCGTGACATGGTTATGCCGTGGGAGCCCGCCATTATTACGAACTCCTCCACCGCCTGCCCTATGTTTATGGAGCCGATGTCGAGGGCGGCGTAGCGCGCGAGAAGCTCGCCCACGTCCGACAGAAGCTTCGCGTGGTCTATCTCGCCCTGGGCGGTGCCCAGAAGCAGCAGAATATTCTTAAGCTCCGCCGCGTCGCTCTGCACTATGGCGAAAATGGCGTTTCGGAACAGACGGCGGTCCCTTTCGCTGAGCCGCCCCATCATGCCCATGTCGATATAGACTATCCGCCCGTCGCGGATGTATATGTTGCCGGGGTGGGGGTCGGCGTGGAAAAAGCCGTCGGTGAGCATCTGTTTTATGAAGTTGCTGGCAAGCTTGCGGCCTATCTCCTCCGGGTCGTAGCCCTCGGCTATGAGCGCGGCGCGGTCGTCTATCCTTATGCCGTCGATGTATTCCATAACGATGACGCGGGGCGTCGTGAGGCTTTTGTACACCTTCGGCACGGCAATGAAGTTCACGCCGCGGTTCAGCTCGGCAAATTCCCGCATGTTTTCGGCCTCGCGGATGAAGTCGGTCTCCTGCTCCGCCGCAAAAAGAAGCTCGTCTAAAATATCCTCCAGATTAAATACGTTCCCGGCGCGCCTGTCCAGAGAGAGCAGGCGTGTTATCTTTTTTAAGAACTCGATATCGCGGCGCATGGCGTCGCGCATGCCGGGACGCTGCACCTTCACAACGACGCGGCTGCCGCCCCGGGTGACGGCGGGGTATACCTGCGCGATGGACGCGCTGCCCGCGGGCTCCTCCGAAAACGATGAAAAGCGCTTTTCCAGCGGCACGCCGTAGTCCTCCTCGATGACGCCGCGCATGGCCTCGAAGTCGAGGGTGCGCACGTCGGTGCGAAGGTGTGACAGCTCCTCGCAGTACTCCGCGCTCATGATATCCCTTCTCATGGAGAGTATCTGCCCCAGCTTCACGAAGCCGGGGCCCATGTCCTCGATAATGAGCCGGAGCTTCCGGGGCGTCATGCCCGAGAATGCTCCGCGGCGGGCAAGTATTGCGATCAATTCATGAATTCGGGCGCGGTTGCCCGTCTGCGCTTTTTCGGCGGGATCACTCATCGCCGTTCATCACTTCATCAAGACGGACCTGAAGCGTCAAAAGCTCCTCCTGGGACAGCTTCTTGAGCATTTTCATAACGTCGTCCGCCGTGGGAGCCGCCTCCTCGCCTGCGGGCGCGTCTTCGCGCTTCAAGCGGCGCGAAAGCTCCTCATTGAGCGTCTTGCCCTGCTCCAGCGTGATCTCTCCTTTTTTGACCAGCTCGTCGGTAATGTCCTTGGCCTTCTCCGCGGTCATAGCGGCAGCGCCCAGCGACGCGAGCAACAGTTTTTTTATATCTCCTCCGATATTGTCAAGCATGATATCTGCTCCTCTCTCTTAAAATTCGGGCAAAGCCCGTTTATATTTATATATTATAGCATAACACATATGAATGCAAGCCGCATTTTTTGAAAACCC
>JAFOLN010000272.1 GCA_017419325.1 Clostridia bacterium | reverse complement strand
GCGACCTTCGCGGCGAGGAGCCCCATGTAAAGGAGCTTAAATACGAGGGCGGCATCGTGTCGTTCGTTGAGCACATAAACAAGAACCGCGCCGCCGTGACGCTCCACGAGCCCATATACATGAAGGCGCAGAAGGACGACCGCATAGCCGAGGTTGCCATACAGTACAACGACTCATATAACGAGATAATCCTTTCCTTTGCGAACAATATCGCGACGACCGAGGGCGGCATGCACGAAACGGGCTTCAAATCCGCTCTTACGAAGGTGTTCAACGAATACGCAAGGAAGTATAATTTATTAAAGGACGCGGACAAGAACCTCTCCGGCGAGGACGTGCGCGAGGGCATCGTGTGCGTCATAAGCGTAAAGCTTTCGGAGGCGCAGTTCGAGGGACAGACGAAAACGAAGCTGGGCAACTCCGACATCCGTAACCTCGTTGAGAACATGGTGGTGGAGAAGCTTACGAACATATTCGAGGAGCGTCCCCAGCTTGCGAAGACCATCCTTGAAAAGTCGCTCATGGCCGCCCGCGCAAGAGAGGCGGCAAGAAAGGCGCGCGAGCTTACCCGCCGTAAGAGCGTGCTTGAATCGTCGTCCCTTCCCGGCAAGCTTGCCGACTGCAACGAGCGCGACCCGAAGTATACGGAGATATACATAGTCGAGGGCGACAGCGCCGCAGGCAGCGCAAAGCAGGGGCGCGACTCAAAGTTCCAGGCGATACTGCCGCTCTGGGGCAAGATGTTAAACGTGGAGAAATCGCGCCTTGACAAGGTATACGGAAACGACAAGCTCATGCCAGTCATAACGGCGCTGGGCGTGGGCATAGGCGAGGAGTTCGACATATCGAAGCTAAGATACGGCAAGGTCATCCTTATGGCCGACGCCGACGTGGACGGCTCCCATATAAGGACGCTGCTTTTAACATTCTTTTTCAGATTTATGCGCCCGCTCATCGAGCAGGGACATATATACATAGCCCAGCCGCCGCTCTTTAAGATAGTGCGCGGCCGCGACGAGCCGAGATACGCGTACAGCGACACGGAGCGCGACAGGATACTCTCCGAGATGCGCGAAAAGAACCCGAACGCAAAGATTGAGGTGCAGCGTAACAAGGGTCTCGGCGAGATGAACCCCCACGAGCTCTGGGAGACCACCATGAACCCGGAGAACCGCACCATCCTCCGCGTTGACCTTGAGGACGCCGTCGCCGCCGACGAGATATTCACAGTACTTATGGGCGACAAGGTGGAGCCGCGAAAGGCGTTCATTGAGGAGCACGCGAAGTACGTGCAGAACCTGGATATTTAGATAAATTGTATGCTGTCCGCATACGGGGCAAAAAGCCTCCCCCTTTGGAACCACCCCGATAAGCCTTCCCCTAGGAACCACCCCAAAAAATCCGCTGCGCGTATTTTCCGGGGACCCCGGACGGAAGGTGTCTGCGAAGCAGACGGATGAGGTGGCATGTGCCTTTGAAATATGCTAAAGGCTTATTTATGTAAACCCACGCCTCAAAATATGTCGTTCTTTAGCCTCCCTTGTGTAATGGGAGGTGGCACGCCGTAAGGCGTGACGGAGGGATTGTAACGTCTGC
>JAFOLN010000271.1 GCA_017419325.1 Clostridia bacterium | reverse complement strand
CATGCTCGTCGTAGACTGCTTCTTCTTCCTCATCGCCGCCCTCGGACTGCATGCCTTCCACCGTTTCTTCAAGCCTCAGCTCTTCGCCCAGCACATCCGTAAGGCTTAAGACCGTCATATCTTCGTTTACAGCCTCCGAAAGCGCGTCCGTGACCCATTCGTCCGACTCGCCGCCCACATATATGAATATGTCGCAGGTCGATATGTCTATGATATCGTCTGCGGAGGGCTGAAAGCTGTGCATATCCACGCCGTCTTTTAATAAAAGCTCCACGGAAGCATTGTCGGCGCGTTCGCCAAGAATATTCATTACCCAGTCGTATTCGGGAAATATCGTTGCAATTATTTTAAGCTCCTTCTCCTGCCCGCCGTCCGCGCTTTCATCCGCGGAGCAGCCCGCAAGGATGAAGGCAAGCAGTAAGAGCGCGAGCATGAGCGCGGTTATTCTTCCGAACCTCATTTTTCCTCCGTTCATTGTTCTGCCGCGGCTCTACTTCCCGCGATCCTCCTTATTAAGGCAGTCTTCGCACGTTCCGTAAAGCACGGTCGCCGTTTTGTCAACGGCAAAGCCCTCGTTTCGGGCAAGATTTTCAACAAGGCTGTCCGCCTCTTTTGTGTCCATATGGTATGTGCGGCCGCAGCTTTTGCAGTAAAGATGGAGACAGTCGCGGCAGGCCTCGTTGTCCGTATACTGAAAGAATATCTCACGGCTTTTTGACTTCGATATCTTTCTTACCTTTCCCTCATTCGCAAGCTCCGCAAGATTGCGGTAAACGGCGCTTACGCTTATGTTTTCCTCCTGAAGCGACTCCGCTATCTGGCGCGCAGAAAGCTGTCTGTCGGCATGAGCGGAAAGAAAGGAAAGCAGAATTTTTCGCTGTCTCGTCATGTATTTATTCAAATCACGCACCCCCAATTTGCGACTGCTTCGCAAATGAGTATACCATATATGCATCGGCGCGTCAACTTTTTTTCAATTTTGTATTGACAAACAGTTTTTGCATATGTATAATACCTACTAAACATACTGAATTGATAAGTTTTTAGGAGAAAGCCATGCAGAGATTTTTCACAGACCTTTTAAGAGAAAACTTCAGATACGGACGAATGTGCCTCCGTTATGAAAGCCGAATGACAAATGTTTTATGGAGACCTTGTTTATGAAAAAAGAAAGCATAACAAAACAGGCCCTCACCGAAGATCAATTAGAGCGAATAAAGGAGCTTTCACAGAAAATAAGGTTCGGCTCGCTTAATCTGGTTTTTCAGGACGGTATTTTGGTACAGATCGAGATAAACGAAAAAATACGTGTTCCCAAAGAATAAAACTGACCGGACAGACCGGAGGTTTTGCAAAAACACGGTTTTTGCAGAGCCTCTTTTTTTATGCCCTTTATTCCTCATAGGGAGGAAAACAATAATAATGCATAAGCTAAAATCATTTTTACCCGTGCTTTTCTCGGCACTTGCCCTTATTACCGCATTGGCTTTACCCGATTCTCCGCTTCACCCCGAAGCGCAGGCGCCGTTTCTTTCGTATGTTTTTGCCGCTGTGCTGATAGTTACGGCAGTTTTGTTCTTTGTCGGTCTTAAAAGCCCGCGGTATACAAAAAAGTACACGCACAAGGCTCCGTTCTGCTGCGGAGTGCTTGCGTTTTTAACGGTTCTGAATATACTCACCGTAAAAACAGCCATTTTGCCCGTACTCTATTTTCCGTCGCTCGACCGCGTTGCCGGTGTGCTCATAACCGACGCGGCGTTCATCGGAAAATGCCTGCTCTATTCCCTCAGGCTCCTCATAACGGGCTGGGTATGCGGCGCGGCGGCAGGGATATTCACGGGAATCGCCATCGGTGTGAACCCCGGGGCGCGGTACTGGGTCTATCCGCTCGTAAGAGTGCTTGGCCCTATACCCTCTACGGCCTGGGTGCCCCTTGTGCTTGTGAGCTTCCCCACGGTGGTGTCCGCAAGCGCGTTCCTTATAGCCCTCGCCGTATGGTTCCCCACAACGGTGCTCACCTCCAGCGGAATAGGAAGTATTCAGAACTCATACTTCGAGGCGGCGGCGACCCTGGGCGCGTCGCCGGGGTACACGATATTCAAGGTGGCCGTGCCCGCGGCTCTGCCCCATGTGTTCATAGGCCTTTTCAACGGCACCACCGCTTCGTTCATAACGCTTGTAACCGCCGAGATGCTGGGCGCAAAATACGGCATCGGCTGGTACATAAACTGGCAGAAGGAAATGATGTCCTACGCAAACGTATACGCGGGGCTGATAGTAATGTCCATAACGTGCTATCTTTTGATAACGTTTTTATTTAAGTTCCGCGACAAGGTGCTCATATGGCAGAAGGGTGTGATCAAATGGTAGGCGGCATTGAGATATCCCATGTGAATAAAGAGTTTACAAATCCCCAGGGGGAAACTGTACGCGCCCTCCACGACGTGAGCCTCAGCATTGCGCCGGGCGACTTCATATCCCTTATAGGCCCGTCGGGCTGCGGGAAGTCAACGCTTCTGCGGCTCATATCGGGGCTCATTTCCCCGGACAGCGGCAGCGTAAAGCTTGACGGCGGGGACATAACCTCCCCGGGAAGCGACAGGGGCTTTATGTTCCAGGAGCACACGCTCTTTCCGTGGCTCAACATATACGACAACATCGCCTTCGGCCTTCGGGCCAGAAAGATTTTCCGCGGCAGCGAAAAGCTCGTTGATGAGTTCATCTCCCTTGTAGGGCTTAAGGGGTTTGAAAAATATTATCCCCATCAGCTTTCCGGCGGCATGTGCCAGAGAGCGTCCCTTGCCAGAGCGCTTGTGGGGCATCCCAAGGTACTGCTTTTAGACGAGCCTCTGGGAGCGCTGGACGCGTTCACCCGCATGAACATGCAGGACGAGATACTCAGAATACGCGCAGAGCAGAACATGACCATGATAATGGTCACCCACGACGTTGACGAGGCCATATATCTGTCGGACAGGATAGTCGTTATGACGCCGCGTCCCGGAAAGATAATAAGCGTCGTGGACGTGGGGCTTTCCCATCCCCGCGCCCGCGGCGGCGAGGACTTCCTCGCATACCATGCAAAGATACTCAGGCTTTTAAACTACACTATATCAAAGCCCGAGCCCGATTATTATTTATAACATTAAAAAGGAGAATAACATCATGCTTAAAAAGACACTTTCATTTATATTATGCGCCCTGCTGATATTCTCATTTGCAGGCTGCGCCTCGAACAGCAGCGAAGGCGGTGAGCAAAGCGAACAGGCCGCAGCCGCGAAAGACGCGGACGGCGGACTTTATCATCTCAAGGTGGCCTACTCCCCTTCACTTTGCCAGGCTCCTCTCCATATAGCGGTGGAAAAAGGCTTCTTTGAGGCGGAAGGCATTGACGCCGAAAACATACAGGTGGAGGCTTCCCACGTTATGGAGGCGGTGGGCGCAGGTCAGGTTGACGTAGGCTTCGGCCTTATCGGCAAGTTCCTTCTGCCCATTGAAAACGGCCTTAACATCCGCTTCACGGCAGGCATACACACGGGCTGCATAAAGATACTTGCACTTCCCGATTCGGGCATCACGAGCGTTTCCGACCTTCGCGGCAAAAAGATTGCCGTTACGGGTCTTGCAGGCGCAGAGACCATCGTTACAAAGCGCGCCCTTTCAAATGAGGGCATAAGCTTTGACGAGCAGTCGCCCGAGGTGGAGTTCCTCGTTTTCGCAAGCTCCGATATGGGGCAGGCGCTTCAGAACGGCGCCGCGGACGTTATTGCCCTTGCCGACCCCAACGCATCACAGTATGAGGACGAATACGGCCTTACGGTGCTTCTTGATACCGCCGCAAGCGAGGGCTTTAAGGATGAATACTGCTGCGGTGCCTTCGTAACGGAGGACTTAGCCGTAAATCATCCCGAGGTCGCCGCCGCATTCACCCGCGCCGTTTTAAAGGCAGCCGTTTGGGTAAACGAGCATCCCGAGGAGGCGGCTCAAATCCAGATAGATAAGGATTACGTTGCAGGCGACGCGGAATTCAACGCAAAGGTATTAAGAAGCTACAACTACATTCCCTCGGTTCAGGGCGGATATGACGCGATACAGCTAAGCGTAGCTCAGCTTACGGATATAGGCATCTTAAAGGAGGGCACCGTGGCAAAGGACTTCGCCGACGGCGCATACATCTTCTTTGACGACGTGCCCGACACCTACTCGCCTGAGGAGATAGAGCTTTCGGCTTCTGCGGAAACGTCGGACAAATCCGTTTCCGCCGCTTCCCTCTCCTACACGGACGGCGAGACGGAATATGACGGGCTTTTCGGCGAGGACTGCTGCACTCCGAAAGATAATAACGACTGCTGCAAACAGGAAACAAGCACAGAAACGCTTTATACCTGAAAAAACAAACGGAGGATATAACAAATGGCTGTAAGAACCGTTCATACATGCTCAGACTGCGGCGTTCTCTCATGCCGCAGCCGGAATGAAGAGAAATACCCGGCATTCTGCCTTACGAAAAACGTGGACGAAGAGCTTTTGTCGGAGGTCGTGTCCATATACAAAGAAGACGAGGAGCTTGGCCGCATTGCCCGCACCTCGGCCTGCATCGAGGGCGAATTTTACGGCAAGCTTACGCGCGTCGAAGAAACGATAGAATTTATAAAGCGCATGGGCTATAAAAAAGTGGGCATTGCCTCCTGTGTAGGCCTTATGAAGGAGACCGGGATATTTACAAAGATACTCAGACAGAACAAGATAAAGTATTACACCGTCGGCTGCAAGATCGGCGCTGTCGACAAGACCGAAATAGGCGTCCCGAACGAAAAGAAGCTTAACGGCGGCTGCGGACACGAGTCCATGTGCAACCCCATCATGCAGGCGAAAGCCCTCGCCGCGGAGAATACCGATTTCAATATAGTCATCGGGCTGTGCGTCGGGCATGATACGCTGTTCTTAAAGCACAGCGAAGCACCCACCACGGTTATGATAGTAAAGGACCGCGTACTTGCCCACAATCCCGCCGCCGCTCTTTATACCGCAGACGGCATGTATTCAAGATTTAAAAAATAACCTTCCTTTTATGTTTTGATTTTTCCCTAAAAAGACGCCGCATCGATAGAACGATGCGGCGTCTTTGCAATTTATGTGCTTATGTGCGTTATTATTCTATTCAAGCACTGCGCCTCTTGCGGCGGAGGTCACGAGCTTTGCGTATCTTGCGAGGTAGCCCGTCTTTACCTTGGGCTCGGGGCATACCCATTTTGCACGGCGCGCCTCAAGCGTTTTTTCGTCTACATCAAGATTTATGGAGCAGGTGGTGATATCGATATTGATTATATCGCCCTCCTCCACAAAAGCGATGGGGCCGCCCTGCGCCGCTTCGGGGCATACATGGCCGATGGATGCCCCGCGGGTCGCGCCGGAGAAGCGTCCGTCGGTGATGAGCGCCACGTCCTTGTCAAGTCCCATTCCCGCGATGGCGGAGGTGGGGTTGAGCATCTCGCGCATGCCGGGGCCGCCCTTCGGGCCCTCGTAGCGGATAACGACAACGTCGCCCGCGACTATCTTGCCATCGTAGATTGCGGCAATGGCCT
>JAFOLN010000270.1 GCA_017419325.1 Clostridia bacterium | reverse complement strand
GCGGTGCGCGATGCGTCTATTTTATTCTTTACCTCAAAAATCATTCCTGTTTTAAGCATTTTCGTCTCCTTTTTATATAAGAATACCCTCAAGGTGATCCATCTCATGCTGTATTATCTGCGCCGTAAAGCCCGAAAACGACTTCACCTGCGTTTTAAATCTCTCATCGCGGTATTTTACCTTGACGGTCGTGTACCTTACGGCCTTTCTTTTGCCCGAAAGCGAAAGACAGCCCTCCTCGGCTTCGTATTCGCCCTCTTTTTTAAGTATCTCCGGGTTAAACATCACCATTATCTCGCCGCCGTCATTTACGGCTATGATGCGCTTCAATACTCCTATCATGTTCGCCGCCATGCCTACGCATTCATGAGAGTGCGCCCCAAGCGTATCGATAAGGTCGCACGCGTCGTACATATCGGCCTTTGTCGCGGGGACAGACTTCTGCATGAGAATCAGCGCGTCTTTTACGACCGGTTTTACCATATAAGTTCTCCTTTTTGCGGTTTGTTAACCTCATTATACCGTAAACTTAAATACTGCACAACAAAAAAGCGTACAAAAATCGGGCGGGGATAAATCCCCCGCCCGACGTTCGCGAAATATTACTCGTGAGCCGATGTTATCACAACTTCGCGCGTCTCCTCGTTATAGTCAACGCCGAAGCCTATCGCCGCGCCGAGATCGCGCAGTTTAAAGAAGTTGTTGCCGCCAAGGTTGTATGCCTCAAGTGCCGCCGCCTCACCGTTTACGGCAACGCTCTGACTGCTCTTTACGCAGCTTGCCGACTTGTCCGAGCCCGTTTCAAGCTCGCCGCCCGCCGGAGTATAGGCGCTTCCCGACGTTACGTCAATCGCGCCCGTCTGTGCGTTGTAGGCCACCTCGAACTGAGAGTCGGTGCCGTTTAACAGCATGGCCATATCTCTTAATTTGAAGTAGTTGTAGCCGTCGATGTTGTACACCTCAAGCTCAACAGCCTCGCCGTCAACGGTTATGCTCTGACTGCTGAGCACCACGCGGGGGCCGGGAGCGGGTTCAGGCTCCTCTACTGTCTCGGCCGTCGAAAAGGCATAGTAAACGTCCTCCTCGCCGCCGCTCATGGCAAGCAGGTCTATCGTTAAAACATTGCCCTCTATGGTTACGCCCTTGTCGGGGCCCGCGGTCTGGTGAACCGGCGCCGGCATCTCGAAGGTCATAACGAATGCCATCTGCGCCATCATTGCCTCGGCGTCGGCTTCAAGCTCCGAGGTGTCAACGTCCGCCAAAGCATCATCGGTTCCGCCGTCCTCCTCGGGCTCTTCCGCGCTTACGGTGATGGAAAGCTCAAGGCTGCCGTCCTCATTTACTTTGAGAAGCGGGCGGTCATTCGTGCTGTCCTGCGTCTGCGCGCTGTCCGCTTCATCCGTGCTTATCTCAGCCATGGTGTCGTCGTACCACGTCATGGTGTTGAACTCTTCGGCATTTTTGAAGGTCTTCTCAACAATATCGCCGTAATAGGTGGTGTCGCCGTACACGAATGTCTTATATCCGCTCAGGTCGGGCGTGGTCTTGTCATCGCCCGTCATGGCCTTCAGCGCCTCAAGCGTGTAGCCCACTTTCATGGTAACGCTGCCGCTGCCGTCTTCGTTTATCTTCACATCGCTTATGCCGGCTATACAGCCCGCAAGCATCGCCGCTATGACAACAATGACCGTCACAGCCGCAAAAATTTTGCCTTTTTTCATTTTTCTACCTCTTTTCATTGAAAATACGCTTTTATTATAATGCGCGTCCTTCGTTTTCTCAAGCATATTTTTTCATCGGCCGTCAGCGGATGTAGTTAAAGCTTATTCGCTCCTCGCCTTCGGGCGGCTTTATGCCCGCCTTTTCTCCCGCTTCCTTTATTTTAAGGAACCATGCCATATTGCGCGCAAGCACCCGCATTATCTGAAGGCCCTCCGTGTCCTGTTTTACTTCCTCCGGGGTGTTGCCGTGCACCATGTTCCAATAGCGGGACGAGATTATGGGCATCTGCGCGTAGAGAAAATATTTATTAAGCTGATCGATGGCGGCCGTCGTTCCCGCGCGCCTTGCCGACACAACGGCGGCCGCGGGCTTAAGATAAAACGGCGCTTTCCCCGATTTTGACGAGGAGTAGAACACCCTGTCCATAAAGCTCATCATGGAGCCGTTCATCCCCGCATAATATACGGGCGAACCGAATACAAAGCCGTCGTATTCGGCGGCAAGGCGGGTAAATTCGTTTACCTTATCGTCAAAGACGCACCTGCCCAGCTCCGCGCATTTCCGGCAGGCGATACAGCCCGAGATGGGCTTTTTCCCTATGTGGAAGTGATGGGCCTCTATGCCCTCCCGCGCGAGAGTCTCCTTTATAACGTCCAAAGCGGTATATGTGCAGCCGTGTTCGTTTGGACTTCCGCAGACAAGCAGTACCTTCATATGTATTCCTCCCTTATTTCGCGCGGGGCTGTTTGACCCGCGCCCCTGATGTATGATATAATTTCAAAAACTCCTGCGAGGTGTATTTATGGACAAAAACGCCGCCATGCATATTATAGCACATATGAGAAGCGATTTCCCCACAAAATTCGGAGTGCCGCGCCAGAGCGGGCTTGCCGCTTCCCTTACTTCGCGCATCGTGTTCGAGCCGCCGTTTCGCAATCCCGATTTTCTTCGCGGCATCGAAAACTACTCCCACTTATGGATAATATGGCAGTTCTCCGAAAATATTACCGCGGGCTTCTCCCCCACCGTGCGCCCGCCCAGGCTTGGCGGCAATAAGCGCATGGGCGTTTTCGCGACGCGCTCGCCCTTTCGCCCGAACCCGATAGGCCTTTCCTGCGTAAGGATAGAGCGGGTAGACCTTCATACGGACAAAGGGCCCGTCATATACGTTTCGGGCGCGGACATGACGGACGGCACGCCGATATACGATATAAAGCCGTATCTTCCATACGCCGACGCGCATCCCGACGCAAGAGACGATTTCACTTCGGGCACGCCCCGCGTCCGCCTTTCGGTAGATTTCCCCGAAGAATTAAGAGCGCGCGTGCCGGAATCTCTCGTTCGTCCGCTTACGGAGGTGCTCTCCGAGGATCCCCGCCCCGCATATCAGCGCGACCCCGCGCGTATATATAAAATGCCCTTCTCGGATATCGAGGTTCATTTCACGGCGGACGGCGAGACTCTGCGTGTCGTCGATATCATAAAGGGCGCTCCCAGATAATAATGCATGAGTTTTTTTGAAATCAGGTATTGACAAATCATTGCGTATACTCTATACTATATTAGTACAAACTACAAATATATCGCGGAGTAGAGCAGTCCGGTAGCTCGTCGGGCTCATAACCCGGAGGTCGTAGGTTCAAATCCTGCCTCCGCAACCACAT
>JAFOLN010000269.1 GCA_017419325.1 Clostridia bacterium | reverse complement strand
GCCGTTATCGGCGGCGGCCCCGCAGGCCTTGAGGCTTCCCGCATACTCGCGGAGCGCAAATTCAAGGTCGTACTCTTTGAAAAGACCGACAAGCTGGGCGGCGCTTTAAATCTTGCAAACAAGCCGCTTCAAGGAGCGCATCGACTGGCTCATCGACAACATGACGTATCAGGGAAAGAAGCTTGGCGTTGATATAAGACTCAACACGGCTCCCACCATCGGCGACTTAAAGGCGCTCGATCCGTATGCCGTATTCGTTACCACCGGCTGCAAGCCCCTCTTTATCCCCTTCCCCGGCTACGACAAGCCCATAGTCCACTCCGTAGTTGACTACCTCAAGGGCAATGTGGACTTTGAAGGAAAGAACATCGCCGTTATAGGCGGCGGCACCACCGGCTGCGAGACGGCTGAAAAGCTTGCCGCCGTGGGCAAGAACAAGGTAACGGTAGTCGAGATGCGCGAGGACATCGGCCTTGATATGTACCGCCTGCCGCGCCGCGACTTCATGCAGAGACTTGACGCGCTGAATGTTGAGAGAATGCCCAACAGCAAGCTCAAGGAAATCACCGACACGGGCATCGTCTGCGAAAACATAAAGACGGGCGAGACCGTAAGCGCGAACTTCGACGCGGTAATCATGGCTCTGGGCTTCGCTTCGGAGAACTCCATAGTTGACGAGATAGAGCGTGAGTTCGACAACGTAAAGGTGTTCGGCGACGCCGTAAAGGTAAGAAAGATAGCCGACGCCATCTTCGAGGGCTACACGAGAGCATTTGTGCTTGAATAAGCCTCGGGAATAAAACGAAATACACATATACGGCCCGAAAGCGTTCGGGCCGTATTTTTTGTTTCGGGGGAAATTGACCGGGTCAAAAAAATGCATTATACTTTTTATAACAGATTTTACGAAAGGAAGGCAAATCACATGAAAGCTCTCCACATAAGGATAATATGCCTTGCGGCCGTTATGGCGCTTCTCTTTTCACTTGCGGCCTGCGCGGGGCAGCCCCAGGGGGACGACGGCGCGCCCGCGCTTACGGGATGCCCCGTTATAGAGGACGACAAGTTCGGCGGCGTATATATAGACGTATCGCCCGAGGACTTCGAGGCTCTGGGCTTTGAGTACGGCGACAGCGTGGACATCGTTTTTTCGAACGGCTATGAGATGCACGACGTGCCGTATTACAATTACTACTATGTTAAAATGTTCGAGCCCATACTTATAGCGTACCCGGGATACGAGCGGATAAAGGCCGCGATAAACTGCGGCGATTCGCTGTGGGTCGAGGCGGGGCTTACGGACGCCGACACCGCCGACATCACGCTTTTTGAGAAGGCGAAGTACCGCGAGATCTGGGAAAACAGGAACATATCGTATACGAACAACAGAGAGGATTATGAAAGCGACGCCGTGTTCGCAAACTTCAGAGGCGTAGAGGCGGGCGAGATTGCCCCCGGCGTGCTTTACCGCTCCGCGTCGCCCTGCGACAACAAATTCTCAAGAGCCGCCTATACGGACAGACTCATAAGCGAGGCACAGGTCGGCTTTATCATGAACCTTTCCGACAGCGATGAGGACATAAAGGGCTATATCGCAGAGGAGGACTTCGACTCCCCGTATTTTCTCTCCCTCTATGAAAACGGCAAGGTCTGCCCCCTTTCCATGAACGCAAACTACGGCTCGGAGGACTTTGCGAAAAAGGCGGCCGCAGGCTTTACGGCGATGGCGCACAGCGACGGCCCGTATCTTATACACTGCCTTGAGGGCAAGGACAGAACGGGATTTGTCTGCGTGCTTGCCGAGGCGCTTATGGGCGCGACACGCGAGGAGATAACGGACGACTATATGATAACGTACAAAAACTACTACGGCATAACAGCCGAGTCCGACCCCACGCGGTACGAGGTGAACAAAATGCAGGTGGATGATATGCTTGACCTGCTCACAAACAATTACGGCGGCGGCACGGGAGACCTCGCCGTCTGCGCCGAGGATTATCTTATATCGCAGGGCGGCATGAGCGCGGATGATATCGCTCTCTTAAAAGAAAAGCTTTCATCCGCCGTCGAATAGACGGATGCGGCACAACTTTTGCCTTACATACATCAAAATCGCGTCCTTCGGGGCGCGATTTTGTCATTTTCGGCACGTTTTATGACGTGATATATTGAAATGTGGCACGATTCATGGTAAAATGGAGTTGAAGGCGAGGGATAATTATGTATTCTGCACTGGGAGAAAAGCTTGACTTTCTTATGAAGCTTACGAACACTCCGAACAGCACACTTGCGCGGGCGCTCAATTTCGACCCGTCATATATAAGCCGCATACGAAGCGGAAAGCGGGGCGTACCGAAGAACCAGCCCTTTATAAAGCCCGCCTCATCGTTTTTTGCAAAAAGCATAAAGGAGGACTATCAGCAGAAGACGCTTATGGAGGCGCTGGGTTTTGCCCCCTTCTCGTCGTATTCCCCCGAGGAGGCGGAGCGTCTCATAGCGGAGTGGCTCCTCGGCTCCGGCGGCGAACGCCACGAAAGCGTCGGCAGGTTCCTTGCAAGCTTCTCGTACTATGAGCCTAAAGTCCCCGCTGTGCCTGCACCACGGCCGACCCCGGTGGAAAAGCTGGGCACGGCCGAGTATTTTTACGGGAACGCGGGCAAGCGAAAGGCAGTCGAAAAGTTCCTTACCATGCTTGCCGCCACGGGCGAGCCGCAGACGCTGCTTTTATACTCCGATGAGGATATGAGCTGGCTCGTTGAAAACCCCTCCTTCTTTAAAAAATGGTGCGTCATGCTTCAGACCCTGCTGTCCATGGGCAGCAAGATAAAGATAATCCATAATATAAACAGGAACATCGGCGAAATGCTTGAGGCCATTGAGGGCTGGACGCTGCTTTACTTTTCCGGCGCCATAGAGCCGTATTACTGCCCCAAGGTGCGCGACGGCATTTTCAGCCGCAGCATGTTCATCGCCCCCGGACAGTGCGCGGTGCTTGCAAGCAACGTGGGCTCCACGCCCGGCGCGCTCAATATACTTGTAAACGACCTTGAGGCGGTGTCGGCGCTGGAGAGCGAATACAAGTCGTTCTTATCCATCTGCCGCCCCCTTATGCGTATATTTACGGCGCAGAGCACAAAGCCGCTCATGGCTTCTTTTTCCGATTTTTATAAGGAGTCGGGAAACATAATACTTGCCCACAGCGACCCCACGTTTCTCACGCTGCCCCAGAGCGCGTTAAAAAGGCTTGCCGCAACACCCGAGGGAAACAGGCTGTCGCGCATTTTCAGACGGTCGAAGGATTCCTATCTTCAGGCGCTGAAGGACGGCTTCTCCGTTACGGAAATACTCAGGCTCCCCTCCCCGGAAAGGATAACAGGCGAAAGCATAGCCTTGCCCATGAGCCTTATGATTACGGGGCAGACCGTATTTCTTAAGGCGGAGGAATACCTTGAGCATATCGACGCCGTTCTTACGCTTATGCTTGAAAACGAGAATTACCGCGCCGTCATAAGCGACGAGCTGTCCGAAAACGTGAACATCTCCGTCAGGACCTGCTTCGGCGTCATCCTTTATCATTCCTCTCTGCCCTTCGCCGTTTTCGAGCTGAGCGAGCCAAACCTCACCGCTTCCTTTGAGGAGTATCTCATTCGCGCGTCGGGCGCGTCCGACAGCCGTGATCAGACGCAAAAAAAGCTCCTCTCCCACAAAAAAGCGGTAGAGAAGCTTCTTAAAGGCCGCACCTAAGACGACCTTTTCCAGCTTATAAAGCCCAAAAGGTTTATGGCCACAAATACGGCGTTTGCAAATATGATGGAAAGCCCTCCGGGGTTCTCGTGTATTGACAGAAGCCACATGGCGATTATCGAAAGATTGTTGCCTATCCAGAAGAAGAACTGCTCCCTTGCCCTCCGCGCCGACAGCACGACGGCTATGGCGGAGCAGACCGTTGCCGCCGCGCCCGCGTAGGGCGCGGCGTTTCCTATTAAAGTAAGGATATAGCCGTAAATGACCGTCACGGCCGCGCCCGCGGCTATGAACAGTATAAGCTTCCCCGCCGGCAGATGCGTCACGCGGACGGCGTTGTCCGCGTCGTGCTCGGCGCGTCCCCAGTTTATGAAGCCGTATATCTGAACGGGCACCATGTAGAACATATCAATAATGACCTCGCTGTAGAACCTGTTTCCGAACGCCGCGATGCAGTAAAGCGCCATGCCCGCGCTCGATATGAGAAACCATGCCCGTGAGCGCTTTGAGTTAAAGATCACTCCCGTAAGAAAGAGAAGCGAGGCCGCAAATTCAAAAAGACCGTCACGGCTCACAATCAGGCTTATGACGGCCAGCGCGTAGCCCGCAATATATATGACCGCCTCGTGCGGTCTTATGCTTTTTAATACTCGCTTTAGCTCTTTCATC
>JAFOLN010000268.1 GCA_017419325.1 Clostridia bacterium | reverse complement strand
CTTCACCGAATTTATGGAGCAGCGCGGCCCGGGACACACCGTCGGAAGCGAGAAAATATATAAAAAGGGCTTTCTTGACTATAAGGATGATATCCGCGCTGCCATGGACGCGCTCGACTTTGAAAACGACGCGGAGGCGGTCTCCCGCCTTGAACAGCTTCGCGCCATGGACACGGCCTGCGACGCCGTAATCATACTCGGCGAGCGTTACAGAAAGCTTGCGCTTTCCCTTCTTGAAAAAGAGACGAACGAAAAGCGGCGCGAGGAGCTTAAGACCATCGCAGACAACCTCGCGGTGGTGCCCGCGCATAAGCCGGAGACGTTTTATCAGGCGCTTCAGATGTATTGGTTCGTTCACCTGTGCGTGACGAGCGAGCTAAATCCCTGGGACGCATACAGCCCCGGCAGGCTCGACCAGCATCTTTATCCCTTCTATAAGCGTGACATTGAGGCGGGCAGGATCACCCGCGAACGGGCGCTTGAGCTTATGGAGTGCCTGTGGGTAAAGTTCAACAACCAGCCCGCGCCGCCCAAGGTGGGCATAACGCTCAAGGAAAGCGGCACATATACGGATTTCGCCAACATAAACACCGGCGGCGTGACTCCCGAGGGCGAAAACGGCGTAAACGACGTAAGCTATATCATTCTCGACTGCATGGACGAGATGCGCCTTCTTCAGCCGAGCTCCAATGTACAGATAAGCCGAAAGAACCCCGACGAGTTCTTATACCGCGCCTGTGAAATCTCGAAGAAAGGCTGGGGGCAGCCCGCCTTCTACAATACGGAGGCCATAATAACCGAGCTTCTGAACGCGGGAAAGTCGCTTGAGGACGCGTACAGGGGCGGCACCAGCGGCTGCGTTGAAACGGGAGCGTTCGGAAACGAGGCGTATATCCTCACGGGATATTTCAACCTGCCCAAGATACTTGAGCTTACCTTGAATAACGGCTATGACGAGCGCACGAAGCGTCAGCTCGGGCTTAAGCTTGGATTCGCGGAGGACTTCAAATCATATGACGAGCTTTTTTCCGCATATAAAAAGCAGGTTGAGCATTTTATAAACATAAAGGTGCGCGGCTCCAACATAATAGAGCAGCTTTATGCAAAATATATGCCCGTCCCCTTCTTGTCGGTCATAACGAACGACTGCATAGCGCGCGGGCGCGACTACAACGCGGGCGGCGCGAGATACAACACGTCGTATCTTCAGGGCGTGGGCATCGGCACCATAACGGATTCGCTTACGGCGATAAAATACAATGTTTTCGATAAACACAATTTCACCATGGCGGAGCTGTCTGAAGCCCTTTCCGACAACTTTGAGGGGCATGAGCGCATACTTGCGCTTGTAAAGAACAAGACGCCCAAATACGGCAACGACGACGACTACGCAGACGACGTGATGCGCGAGGTGTTCGGGTTCTACCGCGTATGCGTGACCGACAGAAAGAACACCCGCGGCGGAAGCTGGCGCATAAATATGCTGCCCACCACCTGCCACGTCTACTTCGGCGAGGTCATGGGGGCAAGCGCGAACGGCCGTCTTGCGGGCAAGCCGGTATCCGAGGGCATATCCCCCGCCAAGGGCGCGGATAAATTCGGCCCCACCGCCGTACTCAAGTCCTGCTCGAAGATGGATCAGCTTAAAACGGGCGGCACGCTCTTAAATCAGAAGTTCATCCCCTCCGCCATCGCGGGAGAGACGGGCACAAAAAGTCTGGGCGCGCTGATACGCGCATATTTCG
>JAFOLN010000037.1 GCA_017419325.1 Clostridia bacterium | reverse complement strand
TTACCTGCATTATCTAAATATAATACATTTGCTCTGCGTTGTCAAATGTTCTTTCCCATTATTATTATTTATTTAACAAATTCGGCGCTATCTTATCCTTTTCGGCACAAAATCCATGGTGTCCGCGGAGACTAAAAGGTACTCCACACTGAAAAACTCGCCTTCTATCGAATTTTTTACCGCGCTGGAATGGATATGCCCGTATACACAGGTGGAAACGCCGTACTCCGTAAGCATATTCATTATGTCGGGGCATTCGTATGTGCGGTAAAGAGGCGGATAATGTATGGCCGCAACTATGTCCGTCTTTCCCGTTGCTTTTGCCTCGGTAAGCGCGGCGCGAAGGCGCGACAGCTCGCGGGCGAATATCTTCTGATCGTGAGGCGTATTCTGCTGTTCGGGGGCGAACCAACCTCTCGTGCCGCATACGGCGGTATCTTCTATTACGACGCAGCTGTGATTTATGAAATCTATCGTGGAAAAGCCGCACCGCTCGGTAAATTCACGGTTCTTTTTCATTGTATCGAACCAGAAGTCGTGATTTCCCTTCACTATGTACTTTTTGCCGGGCAGCGCATCGAGAAACTCAAAGTCGGCTTTAAGCTCGTCGTAATTCATGGCCCACGAAACGTCGCCCACTATTATTACGCTGTCGTTTTCTCCGACTTCCCTTTCCCAATTTTCTTTAAGCTTTCTTGCATAATCGTTCCAGCGGCCGCCGAATACGTCCATCGGCTTGTCCGTACCTAAGGAGAGATGAGTGTCCCCAATCGCAAATATCGCCATTCCATCACCTGCCAGATAAATTTCTTTTGCTTGTGTCCCCGTGCATATTTTCCGTGATGCCTGCCGATAATAGCCCCGGAGGTGAAACATCCGTGAAAAACGTAAACGTAAACAAAGATGTTATCGAGGGCATCACCTGCACGGTGGACAACTGCGCCTACAACTGCTCTGAGTCGAACTGCTGCTGTGCGGGCAGCATAGACGTGGGGCCTCATTCGGCAAAGGCCAAGGCCGACACCATCTGCGCCACCTTTAAAAAGGGCTGACGTCCACGCGGGACGCGCGTCCCGCATACATATTATTTAAGATATCCGTCCACGAAGGACTCCATATCTTCCTTCTTTATTTTCGCCGTAAATCTTACGGGCTTCGTCTTTAAAAGACCCAGCGCGTCGGGCACTCTTACGCCGCTCTTTTTAGACAGCTCGTCGAGAAGCTCGAAGTCGTTTTTCCCGGATATATCGACCTTCAGCGCCTCAAGCACGCTCTTTGCGAACTTGTAGGGGCTTGCGGTGGAGGCGATGACCGCGGGAGTCGTGTCGCCCGTTTTCTTTACGTATTCCTCGTAAACCGTTACCGCAACGCCGGTGTGGGTGTCGCAGAGGTAGCCTTTTTCGGAAAATACGCGGTTTATCGTGGCCTTTGTGCCTGCGTCGTCGGTAAAGCCCGCACAGAATATTTCGGAAATCTTTTTCTTCATACCGTCGGTCACTTCGTATCTGCCGCTCTCGGAGAGCGCCTTCATGTAGGAGGAGATGAGCTTTTCATCGCCGCCGGAAATGTCGAAAAGCAGACGCTCCAGGTTCGAGGAGATGAGTATGTCCATCGAAGGCGAAATGGTGGTGTGGAACGTGCGGTTCTTATCGTATATGCCGGTGTTTATAAAGTCGGTCAGCACGTTGTTTTCGTTGGAAGCGCATATGAGACGTTTGACCGGCACGCCCATCTTCATGGCGTAGTATGCCGCGAGGATGTTTCCGAAGTTGCCCGTGGGCACGCATATGTTTATGCCCTCGCCCTCTTTTATTCTGCCCATTGATATAAGGCGGGCGTACGCGTATACGTAATATACTATCTGAGGAAGCAGTCTGCCCCAGTTTATGGAGTTCGCGGAGGAGAGCATGAAGCCGCGCTCGGCTATTCTTTCCGCGAAAGCCTTGTCGGTGAATATCTTCTTTACGCCGTTCTGCGCGTCGTCGAAGTTGCCTATTACGGCGCCCACGTTTACGTTGCCGCCGCTCTGGGTCACCATCTGAAGCTTCTGCATATCGCTTACGCCGTCGTCGGGGTAGAACACGGCGATGCGGGTGCCCTCAACGTCGGCAAAGCCCTCAAGCGCGGCCTTTCCCGTGTCGCCGGAGGTGGCTACAAGGATAACGACCGTCTTGTCCTCGCCCGTCTTCTTTATGGAATATGTAAGGAACTTGGGCAGTATCTGAAGCGCCACGTCCTTGAACGCGCAGGTGGGGCCGTGGAAAAGCTCAAGGATATACGCGCTGTCGGAAAGGCCGACGAGGGGCGTTATCTCCTTCTCTTCCCAGCGCTTCTCGCTGTACGCGGAGTCGATGCAGTCGAAAAGCTCCTCCTTCGTGAAATCGGTGAGATATTTTTTCATTACGGCGTATGCCGCTTCGCGGTAGGGCTTGCCTGCAAGGGCGAAAAGCTCGCCTTTTTCAAACGGCACTATGCTTTCGGGAACGAAGAGCCCGCCCTCCTTCGAAAGGCCCTGCTTCATCGCCTCCGCGCCCGTAAAGCTTATCGATGTGTCGCGCGTGCTTATATATTTCATTTCTGACCTCCGATAAGTTTATTTGAAATTCCCCGCGCCCTAAAGCACGGTAAGCATTATTCTTTCAAGATTGTCGTAAAACAGCTTTTTAACTGTCTTTTCTTTGTAGTTGAGCTTTAAAAGCTCCTCGTAAAGGTTCTCTATGTGAACAACGTCCTCAAGGCCTTTCACGGTGCGCTCAATGCCGTCGAAGTCGGCCCCGATAAAGAGGCTGTCCTCGCCGCCGAGAGCCATAAAGTGCTCTATATGGCGCACAACGTCCGATATATGGGCCGTAGTGCGGTCGCTTATGAAGTCGGCGTAAAGGTTTATGCCGCAGCCGCCGCCCGAGGCTTTGAGGAGCCCGAACTGCTCGTCGGTAAGGTTGCGCCTGTGGGAGCATTCCGCGATGGAGTTTGAGTGGGACGCAACAACTATGCCCTTATGCGCCTCCATCACATCATAAAAGCCGCGAACGGACAGGTGGGACACGTCTATGAGCATATTGAGCTTACCCATGCGCTCGACTACCTTTCGTCCGAAATCCGTAAGCCCGCGCCCCGTCTCTTCGGTTATGCCGTCGGCTATGCCGTTGTATCGGTTCCAGGTTAGCGTCATGAGGCGCACGCCCATCTCATGGAATTTATCGAGATTGCCTGTGTCGCCGTTTAAGGGAAGACCGCCCTCAATCGATAAAATGGCCGCAATCTTTCCCGCTTTTACCGCCGCGTCGTAATCGGCGCGGCTTTTGCAGAAGGTCACGATGTCCTTATACTTTTTTGTTTCGCCCACGAAGTAGTCGTAATACTTAAAAAAGCCTTCGTAGGCCTCTTCGGGCGTTTTCGTGTCGTCCTGCCATATGGCAAAAATGCCTGCGTAATTCTTAAAGCGCCGAAGCTTTGAAAACGAGATGTGCATATCGTTCTCATACATGGAAAGGCCTGCGTCGGCGGTGCGCGTTACGGTGTCGCAATGCGCGTCGAAATAGCGTATCATTCTTCCGTCTCCCCGAATGCGTTCTTTATATGGGTGATCTGCCAGCGCGTGGAGTCGCCCCTCTCTCTGTCGGCGAACAGCTCTATAACGTCGAAGCGGGGCTGAAGCGGAGGCTTGTTGTCGTATATGAACCGCTTCGCGGCCTTGATAAGACGCTTCTGCTTCTCTGTGGTAACGGCCTCGGCAGGAGTGCCGAAGGGCGTTCCTATGCGCGTTTTCACCTCGACGAAGCAAAGGTATGTGTCGTCGTTTGCGATTATGTCTATCTCGCCCTCACGGGTGCGGTAGTTTACAGTTATAACGTCGTAGCCCTGGTCGTATAAGTATTTTACGGCCAGCTCCTCGCCGTGTCTTCCGCGTTTAATATCGTCCAATTCGTAACACCTCTTTTAAGGTAATATCTTTTTAAGAAAAGTTTTTCTGTGTATCTCGCAGGGGCCGTATTTTTTTACAAGCTCCATGTGTTCCCGCGTGGGATAGCCCTTGTGCTTACCGAAGTTGTATTCGGGGTACTTTTCGTCGTACTCCTTCATAAGGCGGTCCCTCGTCACCTTGGCGATTATGGACGCCGCCGCAACGGATGCGCTCTTCTGGTCTCCCTTTACTATGCACCTGTGGGGTATGTCCATAAAGCGGGATGTGTTTCCGTCTATCAGTACGAAATCGGGCTTTACGGCCATGTTCTCCACGGCCCGCGCCATTGATATCATGGCGGCGTTCAGAATGTTTATCTCGTCTATCTCTCCCGCGTCGGCAAAGCCTACGCCAACGGCTGCGGCGCGCTCCATTATAACGTCGTAGAGCGCCTCGCGCTTCTTTTCGGAGAGCTTCTTCGAGTCGTCTATGCCCTCTATGGGCTCGGGCGGCAATATCACGGCCGCCGCCACCACGGGGCCCGCAAGGGGGCCGCGCCCCGCCTCGTCGGTGCCGGCGATGACGTTATATCCCGCCGCCCTCGCCTCGCGCTCGAATGCGGTCATGTCGTATTTTTCGCGGCTCACAGCACTTCACCCGGCTTCTCAAGTGATATCTTTCCTATCTTTGCCCCGCGGAACTCGTCAAGAAGCATTTTTGCGGTGCGCTCCTCGTCTATATCTCCGCCGCCGAGAAGAAATCCGCGCTTTTTTCCGATCATGGCGAACGCGTCGTACTTCTCGGCCCCGCAAAGCTCCTGCGCGGGTATCGCGTAGCGCGCGGAAAGCTCGTCGGGGTAATTCTTTATAAGAAAGTCGGTAAGCTCCACCGCAAGACCCGTCATGTCGGTTATCTCGTCCTTTATGGAGCCGCAGAACGCAAGATGACGGCCCACCCTTTCGTCCTCGAATTTGGGCCAGAGTATGCCGGGGGTGTCAAGAAGCTCGAAGCCTCCCGAAAGCCTTATCCACTGCTTGTCGCGGGTCACGCCGGGGCGGTTCTCCACCTTCATGGCCTTTCGCCCCGATATGCAGTTTATAAAGGCGCTCTTTCCCACGTTGGGTATGCCGGCCACCATTATCTTTACGGGGCGGTTCACAATGCCCCTCGCGCGCTGACGCTCCAGCTTATCCTTTAAGATAAGGCGTATCCTGTTTAAAACTTCCTTGTTCCCGCGGCTGTTTACGGCGCAAAAGAGCATGGCGTGGACGCCCGCGCTCTTATAGTGCGCCATCCACTGCTCGTTTATGTCCCTGTCGGCTATGTCGCTCTTATTAAGGAGCACAAGCCTCGGCTTATCCCGTAAAAGCTCGTCTATCATGGGATTTTTCGACGACGCGGGAATGCGCGCGTCAAGTATCTCCACCACGATATCGCAAAGCTTCAGGTTCTCGGCGATAAGCCTTTTCGTCTTTGCCATATGACCCGGGAACCACTGTATCTGTGACATTTTTATACTTCCTGTTCTGTCAGCCCATATTCTTATATATGCTTCCGAGCGACGACACGGGGAAAATCCTAAACTGCGCCTTGCCCATGACGTAGCGTTCGTCAACGCAGCCTATAAGGCCGCTTCTGCTGTCGGTGGAGGCGTTTCTGTTGTCGCCCATCACAAAGACCGTGCCCTCGGGCACGACTATGGGGAAATCTATCTGCTGATATACCGCCTCGCGGATTATATCGTTTATATACGGCTCGTTAAGCGTCTGCCCGTCAACGATGACCTTGCCGGAGGAAAAGTCTATATCCACCGTCTGTCCGCCCGTGGCGATTATACGCTTTATGAACGGTCTGTCCGTCCAGTTGGGCATGTTTACCACGACTATGTCGCCGTATTCGGGCTCGTAGCCCACGGTGGTAAGAACCACCTTGTCGGATGTGTGGAGCGTGCGCTCCATGGACTCGCCGTCTACCGTTATTATCCTTACGAAGAAGGAGAACACAAGTATTATGACAACGAGGGAAAAGACGAGCGCCTCCGTCCAGTCCAAAGCCTCCGCATAGGGGCGCTGGGGCTTTTCTTCATTTGCGCCGTCGGCCCCAAGCTCGGGCAGCGGCTCTTTGTTAATATCCATTTTTGCACCTCTTTAAAAGTCATGAGGAAAGCCTTTTTTCTATAAAAAGCAAAAAAGGGACTCTGAAAGTCCCCTTTTTCTTAAAGCTTTTCCTTAACCTTTGCCGCTTTACCGACTCTGTTGCGCAGATAAAACAGCTTAGCGCGTCTTACGCGGCCTTTTCTGGATACTTCTATCTTCGCTATGTTAGGCGAATTTACGGGGAAAGTACGCTCAACGCCGATGCCGTACGATATACGTCTCACGGTGATGGTCTTCTGTATGCCGCCGTGACGTTCTGCGATGAGTATGCCCTCGAACATCTGGATACGCTCGCGCGAGCCCTCCTTGATCTTAACGTAGATCTTTAACGTGTCGCCGATAGCGAACTCGGGAAGATCCGTGCGTATCTGATCCTGAGTCAAAGTCTGTAAGTAATCCATTGAAAAGTCCTCCCTTCTTTCATAGATGTTCATGGGCAGCATCACTCGCCCAGAGGACCATCCGTTCTCTTTTGACATCGCGCAGCTTTCACACTATGCGCAATATACCATAGAATAATACCACGCCTCTTTGAAAATTTCAAGTACTTTTTAAGATTTTCAGCGGAAAATCTCCATATTTTCATCGAAAAACTCCGTGCGCGTGTAGAATACGTCCAAAAACTCAATATTAAGCCGTTCTGTTACGGCGCGAACGACGTATTCGGGGTTTAAAACGTCCTCAGGACGGCTTGAAAGCGCGGCGCGTATGCGAACGGAGTTCTCCCCGCAGCGCATGACCTCAATGCCGCGGGACTTTTCCATCAAGTCCACCTCGCTCGTTGTGCGCTTCGTTTCCTTTACTATCATGAGGCTTTTTCGGGACAGAAGCTCCGATATGGCCGAAAGCTCGCCGTCCGAAAGCGGCGCGTCCTTCTCGGCAATTATATCCCACCCCGCAAAGCCTATCTCCTTGAATTTCTTTACGGGGGCGCGGCAGTCGGTTATCTCTATGCCGCCCGGCATGGCGCGGTTAAGCCGCTCGATTATCTCCCCGTCGGTTTCATTCGATATGACCTCGAAGTCCACCCGCTCGCATATGCTTTCGTAGCCCAAAGACAGCGGCACGCCGAACACTATATAAGCATGGGGGTTAAACCCCTGCGTGTATTTCACCTTTATTCCCGCGCGATTGAGGGCACGCACGAAAAGGCGCGATATGTCAAGATGCGATATGAATACGGCCTCGTCCGTCTTTTTAAACGTCAGTCTTACCGGTCCCACAAAGCTCACCTCCGAACGCCTGTTTTATGCCGCAGCCCGCGCAGCCGTCGCGGCAGTTCACACTTGTTTTTCCGAGCTTTGAAAGCTCGTTTTCACGCATTAAGAACCGCTTCGACACGCCCACGTCAATATGGTCCCAGGGCAGCGTTTCGTCATAGCTTCGCGCGCGGTTCGCGTAGAACGCGGGGTCAACGCCGCAGTCCGCGAAGGCCTTCATCCATTTTTCAAAGTCGAAGCACTCGCCCCAGCTGTCGAACATGCAGCCCATCTCCACGGCGTGAAGTATAACCTTTGAAAGCCGCCTGTCGCCCCGGGCGAACACGGCCTCAAGATGGCTCGTCTCGTCGTCGCTGTAGCTTATATGTATCTTTCTTGACCTTACGGACGATTTAAGGTGGACGTGCTTTTCGCGCATCGTCTCGCGCGTGTCCTGCGCCATCCACTGAAACGGGGTGAAGGGCTTCGGCACGAAGGCGGAGACGCTTACGTTTATCATAATGGACTTTTTCGGCTTGTCCCCTTTTCTTGCGCCAAGCGACAGCACCGCGAAGGCAAGCTTTCCTATGCCGTCTATGTCCTCCATAGTCTCCGTGGGCAGTCCCGACATGAAGTAAAGCTTAATCGTTGTGTTGCTGCCCGTAAGGGCTATCTCGCAGGCGTTTATTATCTGCTCCTCGGATATGTTCTTGTTTATAACGTCTCTGAGGCGCTGGCTCCCCGCCTCCGGGGCAAAGGTTATGCCGCTCGTTCTTACGGCGGTGGTCTTGTCAAGAAACTCCTTCGTGAACTGGTCGGCGCGCTGGGAGGGGATGGCGAAGTTTATCTTGTTCTCCTTCGACCATTCGAGCATCCTGTCAAGAAGCTCGTCTATATGGGAATAGTCGCTTGTCGACAGCGACGCAAGGGATATCTCCTCATAGCCGCTCTGTGCTATAAGGTCGTGGGCAAGTCCCATGAGGGTACCCACGCTTTTTTCCCTTACGGGGCGGTATATCATGCCCGCCTGACAGAAGCGGCAGCCGCGAAGGCAGCCCCTGAACACCTCCATGTTCACG
>JAFOLN010000267.1 GCA_017419325.1 Clostridia bacterium | reverse complement strand
TGAGATGATAGACGTAAACATATGCGCCGTTGATATCCTTATGAAGCTTTTCTTACGCGACTTCATAAAGAAGGAGTCGGGACGCATCTTAAACGTGGCCTCGGCCGCGGCGTTTATGCCCGGGCCGCTTCTGTCAACATATTACGCCACCAAGGCGTATGTTTTGCGGCTCACCGAGGCGGCAAATTACGAGCTTAAGAAACGCGGCAGCCGCGTGAGCGTAAGCGCTCTCTGCCCCGGCCCCGTGGATACGGAGTTCAGCGACACGGCGGGCGTGAGGTTCGCGGCTAAGGGCCTGAATTCTCAGGCCGTGGCCGACTATGCGCTGTCACAGGCGCTTCGCGGCAAGGTGACGATAGTGCCCGGCGCGGCCATGAAGGTCGGCCGCTTCTTTACGCGCCTTGCGCCGAGCGGTCTGCTTTTGTCGGTTGCGTACAATTTTCAGAAAAGAAAGAGGGACGGCTGAGTGAACATACAGATATACGGAAAATCGAAGTGCTTCGACACGAAAAAGGCCCAGCGGTACTTTAAGGAGCGGCGCATAAAGTTTCAGTTCATCGACATAATGCGCTACCCCATGAGCCCCGGCGAGTACAGGAGCGTGAAGGCCGCAGTGGGCATGGCGGCGCTTATCGACGAAAAGTCGAAGGATTACGAGAGGCTCTATATAAAATACCTCTCCCCCGACAGCGCCATTGAGGAAAAGCTTCTTGAGAACCCCGGACTTATGAAAACGCCCGTGGTAAGAAACGGCAAAAAGGCCACCGTGGGCTACGCCCCGGAGGTCTGGAGCGAATGGGAATAAAATAACGGCGGAAGGCTTAAGCCTCCGCCGTATTTTTTATTATCTCTATAAGGTCGGCTATCGCGCCGTCGGAGCATTCGCCCACCACGACGTCGGCCGCCCGCTTTACCTCGTCCACCGCGTTTTTCGTCGCGGCCGAAAAATCGGCGGCGGCAAGCAGCTCAAGGTCGTTGAAGTTGTCGCCCGCGGCGTATATCTTTTTGAACCTGCCCCCCGATATGCGGCGAAGCTGTGTAAGCGCGTCGCCCTTCGAGGCGTCCCCCGGCAGTATCTCAAGAAAGATGTTTTCCGAGAACACGGGGCGAAAGTCGGGGTACTTTTCAAGCACTCCGCTTTTCTGAAGCCGCTTCGAAACGCGAAGAAGCTCCTCCGGCTCGTCCGTGAGTATCGCCTTGTAAAGCGGCGCGGGAACATCCCAAAGCGGCGAGGCATAATAATCCTTCGGGTCGCGCGCCTTGTGAAGCTCCGTTGTATTGTTCGGGCGCACGACGCACATGCCGCTCCCCGTGAATATTTCCACTCCCACGGTCTTTTCCGCGGCCATTATGTCGGATAGCATCGCCTTTAAGCGCCCCTCGTCGGAATAACGCTCCCACATGACGCGCCCGGCGACGGCGTCGTATATCATGCAGCCGTTTACAAGAATGCACGGCGCGTTTATCTCTATCTGCCTTGATACCGACTTTATCGAGTTCTTGTTCCTGCCCGTAGCCAGCGAAAATGCGCCGCCTTCCTTTATAAATTCGGAAACGGCGCGTCTGTTTCGTTCGCTTACCTTCATGTTCGTGGACATGAGCGTACCGTCAACGTCTGATATAAGCAGTATACCGTTATATTTACCCATTCTGCCTTTCCTTTTTCTTCTCAACAAAGCTTTTAAAATATTCGGGCGGCTCTATGTCAAATTCCATATGCTCGCCCGTGCGGGGGTGCGCAAGCTCAAGATGTACGGCACACAGAAGCTGAGCGTCCTCGCCCGACTTGTCGTTCTTCGCGCCGTACAGCGGGTCGCCCGCTATGGGGTGACCTATGGACGCCATGTGTACGCGGATCTGATGGGTGCGCCCCGTTTCAAGCTCGCATGAAACGAGCGTGTAGCCGTTTAGGTATTCGACGACGCTGTAATGCGTCACCGCCTCGCGCGCCGCCGCGCCGCCAACGGCCATTTTCTTTCTGTCTGCCTTGTGCCTGCCTATGGGCCTGTCCACCGTGCCGCCCTCGCGCACGCGCCCAAGCACCACGGCGAGGTACCTGCGCCTTATTTTATGCTCCTTTAAGTCCCCGGAGAGCCTTATATGGGCGTCGTCGTTCTTTGCGACGACCAAAAGCCCCGCCGTATCCTTGTCTATTCGGTGGACTATGCCGGGGCGAAGCTCGCCGTTTATGCCGGAAAGCGAGCTGCCCGCGTGGTGAATGAGCGCGTTTACAAGCGTGCCGTCCTCATGACCCGGCGCGGGGTGTACCACCATACCCTTCGGTTTGTTTATAACTATTATGTCGTCGTCCTCGTAAACTATCGAAAGCGGGATATCCTGCGCCGCAAGCGCCGTTTCCCTGGGGGGCGCAAGAGTCACGTCAACGCGGTCGCCCTCCTTCAGCTTGAAGTTCTTGGGGCGCGCGCCGCCGTTTACAGTGACCGCGCCTTCGTCTATAAGATGCTGGCAGGCGCTTCTTGTCATGTCAAGCTTTGACGAAAGGAATACATCGAGCCTTGCGCCCGCGTCGTCACGGGCTGCCGTAAACGTATGCTTATTCACTCTTTTCTCTCCCCGCCCGCGAAAGGTCCCTCAGGGCATATATTACAAGGATTACCGCGCCGATGCTTATAAAGGAGTCGGCCACGTTGAATATGGGGAAGTTTATTATGCTGAAATCTATCATGTCGATAACGTACGAAAGGCGCACTCGGTCTATGAGGTTGCCTATGGCGCCGCCTACGATGAACACAAGGCTGAACCGCAGAAGCGCGCTCGTTTTATAATACTTTATAAGAAGGATGAGCGCGACTGCCACGAAAACTATCGAAACGATTATCAGCATATTCGTATGTGAGGTAAACGAAGAAAACGCCGCCCCCTTGTTTTCGGCGTATGTGAACTGCACGGCATGGTCAATAAGCGGCACCGTCCCCTTTGCTTTAAGGGATGAGGCCGCCCACCATTTTACCGTCTGGTCGAACGCTATTATCAAAATAATGATAAGTATATTTAAAGGCATATTGTGCTCCGTTTAGAAGAGCGGCACGGTAACGTGCCGCTCTCGTCGTTCTTTTGTTGTCAGCCTACAATTCCCGCGCAGCGTTTGCACAGCGTCGGATGCTTCGGATCGTCCGAAAGCTCGTCCACGTACATCCAGCAGCGCTCGCACTTGTGGCCCTCGGCCTTCTTTACGAGTACCGAGATGCCAGGGAACTTCTCGCCCGCCATTGCGTCCTTGTTTTCGCCCTTCTCTACATGGACGTGGGACGCGATGAATATGGTGGGCAGATCCTCCTTTATGGAGTCTACAAAGCCGAAGGCTTCGTCGCCGCAGAAGATGGTAACGTCGGCTTCAAGCGACGCGCCTATGGTCTTTGCGGCGCGGGCGCTCTCCAGCGCCTTCTTTGCGTCCTCGCGAAGGAGAAGTATCTTTTCCCACTTCTCCTCTAAAGCCGCGTCCTCATACTGTCCGGTGTAGGACGGCATCTCGTTGAAGCTTACGCTGCCCGTGTCATGCTCCTTCGTATGGGGCATGTACTGCCAAATCTCCTCCGCCGTGAAGCAGATCGCGGGAGACAGCAGGAGCACGAGCGACTCGAGTATCTTATACATCGCCGACTGAGCCGAACGGCGCGCAAGTCCGTGGGTGTCCTCGATGTAGAGTCTGTCCTTTATTATGTCAAGATAGAAGTTGGACATATCGACTACGCAGAAGCCGTGAACGGCATGGAACACGCCGTGGTATTCACAGGAGTCATAAGCCTCGCGCACGCGCTTTATAAGCTTTTCAAGACGCATGAGCGCCCAGCGGTCTATCTCGTACATGTCCTTGAAGTCCACCATGTCGGTGTTGGGGTCAAAGTGGGTAAGGTTGCCCAGAATAAACCTTGCGGTGTTTCTTATCTTTCTGTACGACTCCGAAAGCTGCTTTAAGATATCCTTCGAAAGCCTTACGTCAACGCGGTAGTCGGAGGACATTACCCAAAGCCTTAAGATATCGGCGCCGTATTCCTTTATGATATTGAGCGGGCTTATTACGTTGCCCAGGGACTTCGACATCTTCTTGCCCTCGCCGTCAACAACGAAGCCGTGGGTCAGCACCGTTTTGTACGGAGCCACGCCGCGGGTCGCAACGGACGTAAGCAGCGACGACTGGAACCAGCCTCTGTACTGATCCTGTCCCTCAAGATACATGTCGCTGGGATAGCGAAGGTCGTCTCTTACCTCGAGAACGCCCCTGTGGGAGGAGCCGGAGTCGAACCATACGTCCATGATGTCGCTTTCCTTGCGGAAGTGGTCATGGCCGCACTTTACACACTTCGTGCCCGCGGGCAGTATCTCCTCCGCCGAATACTTGTACCACGCGTTGGAGCCCTCCTTTTTGAACAGGGCCGCAATAGCTGCGATGGTGTCGTCGTTTATAAGCTCATGGCCGCACTCCTCGCAGTAGAATATCGGTATCGGAACGCCCCATACTCTCTGACGCGAGATGCACCAGTCGTAGCGGTCGCGCACCATGCCGGTTATTCTCTCCTCGCCCCATGCGGGAATCCATGTTACCTTCTTTACCTCTTCAACGGCCTGGTCGCGGAACTTGTCTATGGACGCGAACCACTGCTCCGTTGCGCGGAAGATTATCGGCTTTTTGCATCTCCAGCAATGGGGATACTGGTGCTCTATGTCAAAGTGGGCCAGAAGAAGGCCGCGCTTTTCAAGCTCTTCAATTATAAGTGCGTTGGACTTTTCATAGAAAAGACCCGCGAACATTCCCGCTTCCTCGGTGAGGTAGCCCTTTTCGTCCACCGGAACGGCTACGGGGATGTTGTACTTCTTGCCTACGGTGAAGTCGTCCGCGCCGTGGCCGGGAGCCGTGTGAACGCAGCCGGTGCCGGCTTCAAGCGTTACGTGGTCGCCTAAGATAACGGTGGAGTCGATGTCGGGCAGGTACGGATGCTCCGCAACCATATATTCGAACTCGCTGCCCGTCATTTTTGCGATTATCTTATACTCCTCGATGCCCGCCGTCTTCATAACGCCGTCGGTAAGCTCCGCGGACATTATGTAGTACTCGCCGTTTGCCGAAACCACGGCATACTCAAAGTCGGGATTAAGCGCAATGGCGCGGTTCGCCGGGATGGTCCACGTGGTGGTCGTCCATATAACGAAGAAGGTCTTTTTAAGGTCGCCCGTAATGGAGGCGAGCTTTCCCTTGTCGTCCTTCACTCTGAACTTTACGAATATGGAGGTACAAGGGTCGTTGTCGTATTCAATCTCCGCCTCGGCAAGGGCCGTCTGGCAGTCGGGGCACCAGTAAACGGGCTTTAAGCCCTTGTAGATGTAGCCCTTTTTCGCCATCTCGCCGAATACCTCTATCTGCTTTGCCTCGAACTCGGGGCGAAGCGTAAGATAAGGCATATCGTAGTCGCCGATGCTGCCAAGGCGCACGAACTGCTCCTTCTGATTGTTTACATAGCCGAGTGCGAACTCCTCGCAGGCCTTTCTGAAGGTTATGGGGTCAACCTCCTCGCGGTTGAGCTTCAGCTTCTTTACGGCCTGAAGCTCGATGGGAAGGCCGTGGGTGTCCCAGCCGGGAACGTAGGGCGCCTTAAAGCCCGACATGTTCTTATATCTTATGATAACGTCCTTAAGTATCTTGTTGAGCGCGTGGCCCAGATGTATATCGCCGTTTGCGTAGGGCGGGCCGTCATGGAGAATGAAGAGGGGCTTTCCCTCGTTTTTCTTCATTATCTCCTCGTAAAGCTTCTCATCCTGCCATTTTTTTAAGATATCGGGCTCCCTCTTCGGAAGATTGGCCCTCATGGGAAAATCGGTCTTCGGCAGGTTCACCGTGGCATTGTAGTCGTTTGCCATATCTTTGGTTCTCTCCTTTTAGCCCCGAAAGGGGCTCTTTTAATGAAATATAGGCGGACGTGTTATGTCCGCCGTAGGTTTATACTCGTTTTTTACTGTCCGCCCTCTTCATCTTCGCTTCGTTCGAGGCCGGGGATCGTTTCCAGCATTGTAATCTGCGATTTATACAGCGAAAGCAGGCGCCCCTTGAATATCTGGGTCTCCCGTTTTACCTCCTCCAGCTTTCGCCTTTCGGTGAGTATCTGAAGGTTCACGCTGTTCATTGCGCGCTCGGCCTTTTCCTTCGCGTCGGCGATTATCGCCTCGCCCTGCCGGCGGGCGTCCATCGTTACCGAATCGCCCATGCGCTGCGCCGACGCAAGCGCGGCCTTAAGCGATTCCTCCGCCTCGCGGTACTCCTGTATCTTATCGGCAAGTATTGTCATCTTATGCTTCAAGTCGCTGTTCTCCTGCAAGACACGCTCATACTCCGCCGAAAGCTCCGATATAAAATCGTCCACGTCGTCTATCTTGTAACCGTGAAGGGCTTTATCAAATTTACGGTCGTTTATATCCTGCAAAGTCATAACATCACACCTCTCACCAATGAAATACGGGGTCGCCCTTTAAAAAAGGCTGTAATAATACAAACGTCTGATTATCCTTGAAATCAACGCTAAGATCAAATATGCCGCAACCGGGGAAAAATCGACCGGAAACTGACGCAGAAAGGAAGAGCGCATCATCAGCCTTCTTATGGGCTCAAGTATGGGCTCCGTTATGCGCGCAATCCAATATGTAAACCTGTTGGGGTTTATGCGTATCCACGAAATGACCGCGCGTATGACTATAAGAAGCTGAAGTATCCAGATTATGCCCGTTATAAGGTGCACGAACGCTCCTATACGTCATTCCTCCTTTTTCGCCGTCAGAACGAAAGGTTGTCAAAGGATGCGCCGCCCAGCGCTCCGCGCATTTCGTTTAAGGTCTCAACGAAATAAGGCGTAACGACAAAGGTGCTGGCCGCGATCTTCGACAGAGTGGCGCTGTTTGCGTATGCCACGCCCGAAAGAAAGTCCACAACACGTCTTTCTATATCCTGCGGTGCGTTTTCAAGATTTACTACCACAAGCTTCTTTTCGTTTATGCTGTCCGCAACGTCTCTCGACTCCGCAAACTTGCTCACCTTGCAAAAAACAGCTTCAAGCTGCGCTCCCTCTAAAGCCTGCTGGGTGTTATCTGCATCTTCGTACATGGAAGTATCATTCCTTTCCTAATCTATCGCTTTGAAAGCATATTTTTCTCGATCGTTTAAAGCTTTATATCCTGAAGCGTCAGCTATGTTAGAAGAATATGCCGCTGTTTTCGATCTCGTCAAGTATCTCGCCCCTCATCTCCACATTGTAGGGGATAACGATGAACGTGCTGGAGGCGATCTTCTGAAGCCTGCCGCTGTTCGCGTATGCCACACCCGACAAAAAGTCGATAAGTCTTCTTGAAGTCTCGTTGTTGGCGGATTCCAGATTTAAAACAACGGTTTTCTTCATATTAAGAAGATCGGCGATCTCTCTCGCATTCTCAAACTGCTCGGGCTTTACAAGCACCACCTGAAGGTTGGAGCCTCCTACTGCCTGCGCCGCAGACGACGAACCGAAGGAAGGTCTGGAGCTTCTCTTGGGCGGCTCGCTTACGGGCGCGGTATACACGGGCGCTTCTTCGGGTTCTTCGTCTCCCTCGGGGTCGTATATGCCCTCATCGAGGTCATCGGGATCGTCCATACCTACCATATCCTTGAATTTCTTTAAGATACTCATAGCTAATCTCCTTTATCCGTTGTTTATATTTTCAAAAAATGCCGTTCCTACTCTTATCATGTTCGAGCCGCATTCTATGGCCAGCTCAAAATCCTGGCTCATTCCCAGAGAGAGTACTTCCATTTTTATATTATCTTTTATATTATCATATTTTTTTGCCCTCGTGTCAATAAATAATTTGTACATATCCAAAAAGCATTGGCGAGTTTTTTCGATGTCGCCGTGAAGAGGGCCTATGGACATGAGTCCTCTTACCCTTATATTGGGTATTTCGGCTATTTCTTTCAGAAAATTATCCAGCTCCTCTTTTTTTATGCCGTACTTGTTTTCGTCGCCGCTTATGTTTATCTCCACGAGCGTGTCCACCGTTATGCCCCGGTTCACCGCGAGGCGCGAAAGCTCACGGGCAAGCCTTATGCTGTCGAGCGACTGTATAAGGTCGGCGCGCCCCACCACCTTCGAGGCCTTGTTCGTCTGAAGATGGCCTATGAAGTGGCACTTTGCCTCCTCATGGAGCGCCTCGTATTTTTTCAAGAACTCCGGCGCGCGGTTCTCGCCTATTATCCTGACTCCCGCTCTTACGGCCTCTCTCGCCGTCTCGGCGTCCACCGACTTTGAAACGCAGACTATCTCTATCCCGTCGGGGTCGCGTCCGCACTTTTGGGCCGCCGCTCTCACGCGGGCCTTTATCTTTTCGTAATTCTCACTTACGGTCATTTATAACACCTACCTCATTACCTTGCCTTCGTATATATCCGTGCCCTGGACGATTATCTGATCGCCTAAAAGCAGCGCGTTGTTCGATGTGTTGTCCTCTCTTACTATGTAATAGTCTCCCTCGAGGTACTGCGTTTCTATCTCTCTGAAGCGTGCGATGGAACCCACCAGCACGAAAACGCCCTCCTTGCCGTCTATCATGCGCACCGCGCTTTTCGGCACTCTTATGCCGGAATACTGCGCCGTTATTATCTCCGCCTCGGGCATGCGCTCAAGGGTCATGGCGTTTGATGTGTAGTTCGACTTGAACCTCACCACATATACGTTGTCGTAGGGGCCTATCATTTCCGACACCGTCGCGGGATAGAGCATATCCTCGGAGCCTCTGAAGCGTATCTGCACGCTCTGACCTGTGTGCAGGGTGTCCACAATGGACTTGTCCACAAGCGCCACATAGTAGAACTCGAAGCTCGCAACCACCTTGCCTATGCCGTACATCGACAGGTCGTCGGGCGCGGAGGCCATAAGGTCCTTTATGGCGGGCACGTCGTAATACTCCATCGTATAAGTGTTCAGCCGCTCCTCGTAGCCGTCGAAGTTTCGTGAGAAATATCCGCCTATGGGGGCGTATATCTCGCTTATGACGCTGCTTTGGGGCGCGCCTATCTCCTGGAGCTTCCTTGCTATCTCGTCTATCTCGGCGTCGAAGCTCGTGGCCTCGCCCGCGATGTAGCGCTTTCTGTTTATGAGCATTCTTATCTCGTTTTTCATGGAGCTGGAGCTCTTATAGTCGCCCTTTTTGTTGTAGTTCATTATAAGCTGGATGTTTCTGTCCAGCGCAAGGTCGTTCATCCTCGCGTCGGAGCTGCCCACCTGCGCGCTCGACAGAACGTCGGTGTAGCTTGCAAGCTCCGCCTCCAGCGCCGCCGCCTTCTGGCGGTTGTCTATGTCCTCCTGCGAGGGGTAATACTGCGCCACCGTGGCACCGCGGGCCAGCTTTTCGCCGTTGTCCACGATATAGTCAATCATGCCCTCCCTGCCGTAGCCGTAGAGCATCTCCTCGTCGCGGAACACCACGCCCGTGACATCGAAGGACTCCGTTGCCACGCCTCTCGACGCGCTCTCCGTGGGAACGCTTCTGAATATGGCGTTATAGCCCTGCATGCATAAAAACAGCACGAAGGCCGCCGCCACAAAATATATTATGAACGAGCCAAGACTCGTTGTTGACTGTTTGTTTTCGTCTCTGTTCATAGCTCACCTTTGTTTTATATAATCCTCCACAAGCTTTGACGCGTCACGTATAACGGCGTCAAAGCCGCCGTCGCCGTCTATGTAGAGCCAGTGTATGCTTTTGTTCCTCCCGAACCACGTAAGCTGCCGCTTTGCGTAGCGCGTTGAGGCTTTTTTTATGCTTTCGAGCGTGTTTTCAAGCGTCTCCTCGCCGCGAAGAAGCGAAAAGACCTCCTTGTATCCTATGCCCCTTGAGGCCGTTGAGGATAAAAAGCCGTCGATTTGGGAAAGCGCCCTTACCTCATCAACAAGACCGGCGTCCGCCATTTCGTCCACCCTTTTTCGGATGCGCTCATACATGAGCGCCCGGTCAAGGTAGTTCAGTCCTATATAGAGCGGGTCGTAAATGCTTTCCTTCTCTTTTGACAGATCGGAGAAATACGACTTCGTTTTCCCCGTGACGCGGTATATCTCAAGGGCGCGGATTATGCGCTTTTCGTCGTTTATGTTTATCTTCTCCGCGGAACGGGGGTCGATTTTTGCAAGCTCCTCGTAAAGCGGCGCGGTGCCCTCCCGCACGGCTCTTTCGTGAAGGGCTTTTCTGTATTCGGGGTCGTTCTCTATGGGCGAAAAGTCTATGCCTCCCATGAGGGAGTCTATATAAAGCCCGGTGCCCCCCACCACAAATGGCAGTCTGCCCCTCTTTATTATACCGTCTATGCACTCCGCCGCCATTTTGCAGTAGTCCGACACGCTGAAGGACGCGGCGGGCTCTATCACGTCCATCATGTGATGGACAACGCCGCCCCGCTCGGCCGTGTCGGGCTTTGCCGAGCCTATGTCCAGCATTTTATACACCTGCATGGAATCGGCGCTCACCACCTCGCCCGAAAAGCGGCGGCAAAGCTCCACGGAGAGCTTCGTTTTTCCCGTAGCCGTAGGGCCGCATATAACAACTGCTTTTATCTT
>JAFOLN010000036.1 GCA_017419325.1 Clostridia bacterium | reverse complement strand
TTCCCCTTTTATACGGCGAGCGTTCCGTTCTCCGATTCCATGAGCATGAATATCTTCTGCTGCTCTCCCGTTTCGTCGTTTATAAAGACGAGGTACTTCCTTCCGTCGGAATTTGTGCATAAAAACTCGTGGCAGAACACCTCCGTGCCGAAGTCGGTGGGTATGACGGCGAGCTTATGGTTTGTCGGCGTAAGGCGTGCGCTTACGCGGCTCTTCGCGTCTTCCTCCGTGCGCGACGCCGAAAGCGGGGCGCGGTTTTCGTCGTGGCTTTTTATATACCCCGTAAGGTCAACGCCCAAAACCTCGCCCGTGTCAAGAGCCACCGTCACCTTTGCAAGGTCGCGGTAGTATATTATGCCGCCTTGCTCCCAGGCGAAGTTCGCCGTAAGCGCGCCGCCGCCCGTCATATAATAGCCGGGCGTCATGCCAGAAAGCCCGAGCCCGCGAAGATACTCCTCTGCCCGTGAAAGCGCCTCTTCGGGCGAAAGGCGCTCCTCGCCCGGGGCGCGGTCGGAGAGCATATATATAACATACCCGCCGCGCCTTGAAACGTCGCACGTCACGGCCGCGCCGTCTTTGTCCGCGCCGAAGCAGTAGGCGGGTATCCTTCCCTCGCATTCGCCCCTGTATTCCACCGCGGACACGTCCGTGCCCATGGCACTCGCGGCCGTCTGTCTTGCGGTCTCCATATCAACGTCCGCCGCCGCGTCCAGCATGACGGACGCGCTGTCTGCGAGGTGGTCGGAGAATGGGCCGTCGTAGATGAGCGTGGGATAATCGGCGAACTGCTCCACCACCGGGGCGCAGGCCGCGCTTACGGCGTCGTCGCCGCCTTTGGAGCCGCCGAGTATTCTCATCTTCATAAGCGAAAGCTCGCCCCGGTTTATCTTTTCCTCCATATCGGAAAGCGACGAAAAGAGCGTCTTACAGTATGAGGAGAGCTGCTCAAGCGTCTTTTTCTCCTCCTCGCCTATCGCTTCATGGGCGGCCGCCTTTCCCGAAATCATGTATGCGTAGTCGCCCGTCTGTGACAGAAACTTCGCCACCTTATCCGTCTGCTCCGAAGAAAGCGGCAGCGCCGAAAGGTTCGCCTGCGCCCCGCCCGCCTCGCGCCAGACTTCCGAGGAATACGCGATAAGCTCCGCGTCGGACGAGCTGTGTATGCCCTTTTCAAGGCTTGAGTCAATAGTTCTCACCGAATCCACAAGGTCGTAAAACGACCGCGCGTTCTGATTTACGATATAGCTTCTGTACGTCTGCGCAAGCGTCAGCTGATATATGAACGCCCCCAAAAGCACGGCGAAGGCCGCCGCGACAATGGATACCGTCCTGAGTCTTTTTCTGTCCATGTTGTGCACCTCCGGTTTTTTATACGGGCATATTCTGCCCCTCCGAAGGCGGTTTAATACATGACCTATTTACGCTGCGCTTGGCTTTATAGGGATTATATAAACGTCTTAATGCTGATTTTATAAGCAGACGGTTCTGCTTAAACGTCTTTTCTTTTTAGAACCACGGTTCTAATACTCCAATTCGCCTGCCGACGGGGCCTACTTTTGTAACCAAAAGTAGCAAAAGTTCCGGGGAGCTGACCGCTCCCCCGTCCCCTCGCTCCCTCGCTCTCGGGGTCGCTTTCGCTCCCCGCTTTCCGCGAGGCGTCACTTAATGCTATGTTTTAACGCGCCATTTATAGTCGGGATGAGGCAGGTTCTTCAGGTCTTCGAAGCTTTTCGCTATGAGGCATCAGTCGGGAGACTTACATCCCCACCGGCGCTCCGCGGCCGAGCCGCTTCGGGTGCCGGGTGCCCGCTGGGGGTTATGCGGGATATAGTAAGACGCTTCCGGCTGTGTCATTCTGAGCGCAGCGAAGAATCTCACGCGCCAAGACTTT
>JAFOLN010000035.1 GCA_017419325.1 Clostridia bacterium | reverse complement strand
ATGGCGCGCCCGAGCTTTAAAAGGGGAGCGGTTATCGCCCTTTTCTTCGGCTGCTCGCAGGCGGTAATGCCGATTATAGGCCATCAGCTTGGGCGCCTCTTCTCGCGCTATATTATCAGCTTCGAGCACCTCGCCGCCTTTACGCTGCTTCTCTTCATCGGCGCAAAAATGATTTACGAGGCCGTAAAAGGGGAGCCCGCCCCGGAAGGCGGCGGGTTTGACATAAAGGAGATTTTTCTCCTTTCAATAGCCACAAGCATAGACGCGCTGACCGTGGGCATCGGCTTTGCGTTCTTAAAGACCTCCGTTATATGCGCCGCGGCGGTCATAGGCGGCTTTACGTTTGCGGTGTCCTTTGCGGGCGTGATGCTTGGGAGCCGCTTCGGCGCCGCCTTCGGGCGCCCCTCGGCCGTTATCGGCGGCGCGGTGATAATCTTTATCGCCGTAAAAATGCTCTTTGAGCATATGGGCATACTCATTCTTTGAAGCGGCAAAAACACGCGTTTTTCCATCCTCATCGGTCAAAAAAACATAACGCCCGGAACCCGGTTTTGTCTAATAATAACAGGCTTTTTTCGCGCTATTGACAAGGTTTGTGAATAGTAATATCATATTTATCAGTCTGTATAATGCAGTACATATCTTATGCGGGCCTTTGCCCGAAAAAAGACCGGAGAGACGAAAATGAATCGTGATGTTTTTGAAAAGCTGCCCGTACCGAAGGCGGTAATGTCCCTTGCCGTACCGTCGGTTCTGAGCATGCTTGTTTCAATAATATACAACATGGCCGACACCTTCTTCGTGGGTCAGACGAACGACCCAAATCAGGTGGCGGCAGTATCGCTTACAATGCCGCTTTTCTTTATATTCCTTGCCGTGGGAAATATATTCGGCATCGGCGGCGGCACGTTCATCTCGCGTTCGCTGGGCGCAAAGCAGTATGACAAGATAAAGAGCATCTCAAGCTCATGCCTGTATATGTCCATAGCGGCCGCCGCGGTGCTTACGGCGGTGTTCCTCATATTCATGACGCCCATACTTCACCTTATGGGCACGTCGGAGGCGACGGAGGGCTTTACGCGCTCCTATCTTTTCTTTTTGTCGCTCGGCATAGTGTTCTCCGTTGAGTCCATAATGCTCTCAAACATCATCCGCGCCGAGGGCGCGGCAAAAACGGCCATGTTCGGCATGATACTGGGCTCTGTCGTGAACATCATCCTTGACCCCATAATGATACTCGCGATGGGTCTCGGCGTGTCCGGCGCGGCAATAGCCACCGTTATAGGCAATATGTGCGCCGTGACCGTTTATCTTTTATACTTCCGAAGAAAAGACACCGTGCTTTCCATCGCGCCCCGCTACTTTACGCTTAAAGGAATATGGGGCCCCATATTCATCATAGGCCTCCCGGCCTCGGTGAACAACATCCTTATGGGCATATCGAACCTTGTTTTGAACAATGTGCTCTCAAGCTACGGCGACTATCCCGTGGCGGCGATGGGCGTGGCGCTTCGCGCGAATATGCTCGTCGTAATGCTTCAGATGGGCTTCTCCATAGGCATTCAGCCCCTCATCGGCTACTCCTACGGCGCGAAGAACTATACGCGAATGAAGAAGGCGATAGGCTTTACCATGATATGCACCACCGTCATAGGCGTTGCGCTCACGATAGCGTATTACTTCCATACGGAGTTCATAATAACGGCCTTCATAAAGGACGAGACCGTCATAATGCACGGCGTAAAGATGCTTCGCGCCCTTATGGTGGCGGGGCCGCTTCTCGGCATCCTGTTTACATTTACGTTCTCGTTTCAGGCAATGGGACGCGCCATACCGTCGCTTCTATTGTCGGTTGCAAGGCAGGGACTTTTCTTTCTGCCCATACTCTTCATCGCCAACAGAACGTGGGGACTTGACGGCGTTATCTACACCCAGCCCGTGACCGACCTGTTCACAATGGCCGTGGCTGCCGTGATGTTCTTTGTGATAATGCACAGGGTAAACAAGCAGGCGCAAAGCGAGACTGAAGCGGCCGCACACCGATAAAGTAATAATTATAAGTAAGCTCCCGCACGGAGATTTCGATCCGTGAGGGAGCTTTTATATGCTTTTTTGGATATAAGGTTATGCTTTTTTGGATATTTACAAACTAATTGTAAAGTATATATTATTTAAGTAAGAACTATGTCATAGTGCAAATATAATTATTGGCGCCTAAAAAATAACAGGAGGGGGAAATGAATCAAAATATTTTTGAAAAGCTGCCTGTGCCCAAGGCAGTCATGTCGCTTGCCGTACCGACAGTTTTAAGTATGCTTGTTTCCATAATCTACAATATGGCCGACACGTTTTTCGTCGGAAAGACGAACGACCCCGATCAGGTCGCGGCCGTATCGGTCACTATGCCGCTGTTCTTTGTGTTTCTGGCCGTTGGAAACATATTCGGCATCGGCGGCGGCACGTTTATTTCGCGCTCGCTTGGCGCAAAGAAGTATGACGCGATAAAAAGCATATCAAGTTCATGCTTCTATATGTCTATCGTTGCCTCGATTGTGATGACAGTCCTGTTTCTTATCTTCATGACGCCCATACTTCACCTTATGGGTGCGTCTGAAGCCACGGAGGACTACACCCGCGCGTATCTTTTCTACATATCCATAGGAATAATCTTTCAGGTCTTATCCACAATGTTCGCGGGTATCATACGCGCAGAGGGCGCGGCTAAAACGGCCATGCTTGGAATGATAGTGGGCTCGGTCGTTAATATAATCCTCGACCCAATTATGATACTTTATATGGGCATGGGCGTGTCGGGCGCGGCCATCGCCACCGTTATAAGCAACGTATGCTCCGTTGCAGTCTATCTTTTATACCTCAGAAAAAAGGAGACTTCGCTTTCGCTGTCGCCTAAATATTTCACGCTGCGCGGCATATGGGGGCCGACGCTCAGTATCGGTTTTCCGGCGTCTTTAAACAATATCCTTATGGCGGTCGCCTATATTGTGCTTAATAATCTGCTTTCCGGTTACGGCGACTATCCCGTGGCGGCAATGGGCGTGGCGCTTCGTGCGAATATGCTTGTCGTAATGCTTCAGATGGGCTTCGCCATGGGCGTTCAGCCGCTGTTCGGATATACATACGGCGCAAAGAATTACGCGCGCCTTAAAAAATCCATAGGTTTTACGGTAATATGTACGCTGATCATAGGCGTTGTGCTGACGGCTCTTTATTACCTTAACACACGTTTTATAATCGCGGCCTTCATAAAGGATGATATCGTCATAATGTACGGAGTAAGAATGCTTCGCTCGCTTATGATAACGGGGCCTTTTTTGGGCGTCCTGTTTACCTTCACGTTCTCGTTTCAGGCAATGGGACGCGCCATACCGTCGCTTATTTTGTCGGCGGCAAGGCAGGGGCTCATATTCATACCACTGCTCTTTATCACGAACAGCGTTTGGGGTCTTGACGGCGTTATTTATGCACAGCCCGCAACCGAGATAATATCGCTGATAGTTGCGGTTATAATGTTCGCCGTGATAATAGGCAAGATAAACAAGCAGGCGCAAAGCGAGACCGAAGCGGCCGCAAAGCCGTAAAAAGCCTCGGAAATCATAAGCCTCCCTTGTGTAAAGGGAGGCTTTTTATGGAAACTAATATATGCTGAAGTCAAGTAAAAGTCCGGGGCGGGGAACGCCTCGGACTCTTTTTTCGAAAGGAGCTGGGACTCTGGATACATGCGCACAATGAGATAGAGAAGGAACGGGAACAAAGGAAGTAATGGATAAAAAAGCACGGCCGGATGACCTGCCGTGTGGGTTTTTGCACTTTAGATAGGATTTGAATAACGGTTGTAAGTCATTTTGAGGGCATATTTACAGGAATCAAATGTCCTCTTTTCGCATTCGTAACAAATCTCGTCGCAGAACAGCCAAGGGTCACGTGCACGCTCCTCTGCTTCGAGGCGAGCCATCTTCTCTTCGTAATCCCTCTCCATTTCCTCAGCTAACTCGTT
>JAFOLN010000266.1 GCA_017419325.1 Clostridia bacterium | reverse complement strand
GCTTGACCGCTGGATCAGCTCGGTCCAGGCCGGGGTCGCGGCGGAGGGCGGGCCGGACCGCCCCGGCTTTGCAGAGACCGTCCGGCGCGAGATCTACGCCGTGATCTCTTATGCTGCGACCGCAAGTATTACCTGCATAAACGCAAGCAGAAGCCCGAGCACGGTGAGGAACGTGATAAGGATATTGTTCCTCTCGGAGTACATAAGGTTTAAATCTGCCTCAAGCAGCTCCAGCATATATTTTACCTTTTCAACAAGCGGTGAAATGCGCTGGCTGTCCTGTATCACCTTGCCCAGCGCGCCTATCTCCGATATTTCAACGCCTTCGGCCTTCTGAAGCACCGAAAGCACACGCCTGCGGTAGTCTCCGGCTTCCTTTATGCGCCTGTAAAACGAGGTATGCTGACGCGATCTGTTGCGGTAGGCGGAGACCCCGTTTATAAGCGCCTTTAATGCCATGACAAATTCCACGGAGAAGAGAATGCCGTGGTTTACCGTAAGAGGACAGCTTCCCATTTTGAAATAATCGTCAACGCCGCCGTATATCTTACCTCCGAACTCGTCCTGCCGCATAAGGTAGCGTGAACGCTCACGGGAGTCCAGAAGGTTTATAAAAAGAAATGCCTCTTCGTAGGCGTAAAGGCGCATATAGCTGCGGCTGCCCCAGGTGTGGGCAAGTCCGCCAAGCTTCACGCTTTGCGGCACAAAGGCATATCCTTCGTCGCCGGATATAAGCCCGTAAAGCAGCGGCATTTCAGCCGATTCCAGCTCGTCCGCCGTATCGTAATGCGGCGACATATGCGTTATCTCCAAAAGAAAGCTTTTGCATACGGGCTTGAACTCAACGCCCAGCTCGCCGCAGAGACGCCCCGACAGTTCATCGAAGGAGCAGGAGGGGAACGAGGGGAAGGAAAGGGGCTTAAACTGCCCCGACTGCCTCAATGCAATAAGCTCGTCTGAGGTCTTGTCCTTGAACGAATAGTGATGTGAGACGCACAGCACGCGGGAATCGGGGATGAAAACCAGCATGGTGCATCCCATGTCGGGCAGAAAGACGCGCGCCGCGTCGTATGTCTGACCGCCGCCGTGAAGAAAACGCTCGGCCGTCTGAAGGTCGGCAATATGGGGAGCGTCTTTGTACTGCGCCGTCCTGTCGTAAACGACGGCGGAGGGGAACCGCGCTTTTATACTGTCCGTAAATGATTTTTTCGACTCCCACCGCAGTGAAATAAAGTAATATGCGTGGGAGATGTTTCCGCTTATGTTTTCCATCTTTATCCCTTTCAAAATACGCATCCGTTTTTTTTCGAGTATAACACATCCCGCATGAAAATAGAAAGCAATTTATGATAAAATTGAGGCGTAATAAAAAATACGGAGGGAGAATATGACCGATATACAGAGAATAGCGCATTACGAACAGCTTCTTGACCGCGTGACAGAAGCGGCGGGGGAGCTTGAGGCGGCATTGGAGAAGTTTCGCTCGGTGCAGGATGACGCGGCGGCGCTTGCGGCCTATTATGAAAGCGGCGACTGGCGGCGCGACTTCGAGGACGACGAAGCGGGAAGGCTCCCGCCCGATTTGAAGCGGGGCGTTCTCAGCGAGGACGCCGTTTACAACGCACTTTCGGACAACGACAGGCTCTCGGCCGTTTTAAAAGCGCTTGAATAAAGAATGAGATATCCGATATAAGTATTGAACATGGGCACGGCGATATGATATAGTGAAATCATCAGATTGTATAATTATTTATAACAAGGAGGAACATTATGCAAAACGAGAAGCTTATACTTACCGAAGAATGGGACAAGACTTTCCCGAAAAGTGATAAGGTGAACCATAAAAAGGTTACTTTTCACAACAGATACGGCATTACGCTGGCCGCAGACCTGTATGAGCCGAAAAACGCTTCGGGCAGGCTCCCCGCGCTGGCCGTATCGGGGCCCTTTGGCGCAATAAAGGAGCAGTGCTCCGGGCTTTATGCGCAGACCATGGCCGAACGTGGCTTTATCGCGCTGGCATTTGACCCCTCGTTTACAGGAGAGAGCGGCGGACAGCCCCGCTATATGGCTTCCCCCGACATTAACACCGAGGACTTTCAGGCGGCCGTTGATTTTCTGTCGCTTTACGAAAACGCCGATCCCGACCGCATCGGCATAATAGGCATCTGCGGCTGGGGCGGACTCGCCATAAACGCCGCCGCGCTTGACACCCGCATAAAGGCGACCGCATCCATGACGATGTACGACATGACGCGCGTAAACGCAAAGGGATACTTCGATTCCGCAGACAGCGAGGAGGCGCGCTACAACATGAAGGCGGCGCTGAACGCCCAGCGCATCGCCGACTATAAGAGCGGCGAATATGAGCTTGGAGGCGGCGTTATAGACCCGCTGCCCGAGGATGCGCCCTTCTTTGTTAAGGACTACCACGCGTACTACAAGACCCCCCGCGGCTATCATAAGCGTTCGCTCAACTCAAACGGCGGCTGGAACAAGACGGGCTGCATGTCGTTTATAAATCAGCCCATTCTCATGTACTCGAACGAGATAAGAGGCGCGGTGCTTCTTGTTCACGGAGACAAGGCGCATTCGTGCTATTTCTCCCGCGACGCATACGAAGCAATGGTGAAGGACTCGAAGTATGCCGCAAATAAGGAGCTTATGATAATCCCCGGCGCGGTTCATACTGACCTGTACGACCAAGTTGACATAATACCGTTAGATAAGCTGGAAGCCTTCTTTAAGGAGAACCTTAAATAGGCGCGGCGAAAAGGAGATACGATATGATAAAACGCATGACCGCGCTCCTCCTTATACTGCTCCTCAGTCTTGCCTTGCCCGCCTGCGCCTCCGCCGAGAGGGACGATGCCATGGGCGGCGCCGCCTACACTGACGTGCCGGCGGACGCGTGGTACGCAGACGCGGTCAATACCGTGAGCGGCCAGGCCCTTATGACGGGAACGGGAGAGGGCGTATTCTCTCCCGACGCGCCCTTCACCCGCGCACAGCTTACGACGGTGCTTTACCG
>JAFOLN010000265.1 GCA_017419325.1 Clostridia bacterium | reverse complement strand
CGGAAAATCCGTAATCGTATTCCATTTTCTGCGAAACCCCGGACGCATCCTCCGCCGCGTCCGTGACCTCGGCCGCCGCCTGTTCGCCCGCGTCCTGCGCCTCGCTCTTATCGGAGCTGCACGCCGCGAAGGCGAATATAAATAATCCCGCCAAAATAAGTGCTAATATCTTTTTCATTGTGCCTTTGGGTCCTTTACTTGTTGAATTCGGGCTTTCTCTTCTCCATGAAAGCGGAAACGCCTTCCTTGAAGTTGTCCGTCTCGATGCATGCGAGCATGTTCTTCTCCTCGAGCGCGAGAGCGGACTTTACGTCCTTCATGATTATCTCGTTTACCATCTGCTTTATGAATCTTACGGAGTCAATAGGCTTGTTCTTTAACTTCTTCGCAAGCTTCATAGCCTCGTCCCACAGTTCCTCCTGGGGAACTATCTTATTGATAAGACCCATCTTCAGAGCCTCGTCTGCCGTAAACGGCGCGCCCAGCATTGCAAGCTCCGTTGCGCGCTTGTAGCCGAGAGCCTTTACCATCCAGAACATACCGCCCGTATCGGGAACGAGACCTACGTTTATGAACGCCATGATGTACTTTGCCTCGGGCGTCGATATCGTAAAGTCGGAAACGAACGCAAGGCTTGCGCCCGCGCCTGCAGCCGCGCCGTGTACCACGGTGATAACCGGCTTCGGCACCTCTCTCATGTAGCATGCAAGCTCAGCGAGGCGGTTCATGTTGGGCTTCGACTCAGCGGGGTCGAACTTGCCGCCGTCCTTTATCTTCTCATACATGTTCGCAAGGTTGCCGCCGCCGCAGAAGCCCTTGCCCTCGCCCGCGAGGATTATTACCTTTACGTTATCGTCGGCTCCCGCTTCGGTAACCGCGTCATAAACAGCCTGCGTCATGTTCATGTCGAGACCGTTCATCGTTTTCGGGTTGTTCATCCTGATGATGGCAACGCCGTCTTTTACTTCCTTTAATACAAGGCTCATTTTTTGTACTCCTTTCATAATGTATCATACTTGCGATTTTGATACTATAAAACCACGTATTTAGATTATATATGAAACATTCATGCTTTTCAAGTCTTTTTTAAGAAAAGCGCGCCTGTTTCGGGCAATATTATCCGTATAGATACTTCTCCTGCTCGGGCGTTAGGCTGTCGATGGAAACGCCGCCCGACGAGAGCTTTATCCCCGCAACGTACCCGTCAATCTCCGCGGGCACCCTGTACGCGCCGGGGCGAAGATCTGCCGAATTGTCGAGGATGTATTTGAGCGTCATGGCCTGAACGGAGAAGCTCATGTCCATTATCTCCGCGGGATGACCGTCGCCCGCCGCAAGGTTCACAAGCCTCCCCTCCGCAAGGAGGTAGAGCGTGCGCCCGTCCGGCCGCGTAAAGCCCTCTATGTTGTGGCGCGCCTCATATGACGACGTGCTCGTATCTCTTAACGACTTTACGTCTATCTCCACGTCGAAGTGGCCGGCGTTGCACATCACCGCGCCGTCCTTCATCACGTCGAAATGCTTCTTCGTTATAACGTCGCGGCAGCCCGTGAGCGTTATGAAAAGGTCGCCCTTCTTTGCCGCCTCGTCCATCGTCATCACCTCGAAGCCGTCCATCACGGCCTCTATGGCCTTTATGGGGTCAATCTCCGTCACAACGACTCTCGCTCCCATGCCCTTCGCCCGCATGGACGCGCCCTTGCCGCACCAGCCGTAGCCCGCCACAACGACGCACTTTCCCGCAACGATAAGGTTCGTGGTGCGGTTTATGCCGTCGAACACCGACTGACCCGTGCCGTAGCGGTTGTCGAAAAGATGCTTCATCATGGCGTCGTTTGCAAGCATCATGGGGATTTTAAGCTCGCCCCGCTTGTCGCGGGCAATAAGGCGGGCAACGCCCGTGGTCGTCTCCTCGGAGCCGCCCAAAATGCCCTCCATGAGATCCTGCCGCTTCGTATGGAGCATATGAACAAGGTCGCCACCGTCGTCGATGAAGAGCGCGGGGCGCGTTTCGAGGCCTTTCTCAAGGCACTTGTAATAGAGCTCGTCGTCCGCGCCGTGAACGGCGAAGGTCTCAACGCCGCTGTCACATAGCGCGGCGGCCACGTCGTCCTGCGTTGAAAGCGGATTGCAGGCCGCAACGGCCACATTGGCGCCGCCGCTCTTTAAAACGAGGGCGAGATACGCCGTCTTCGCCTCAACATGGACGGAAACGAGGATGTTTTTGCCCGAAAACGGGCGCGTCTTTATAAAATCCCGCTCAATGGCGTTCAAAACGGGCATATGCTTCTTTGCCCAGTCTATCTTTATGTGTCCCGACGGCGCAAGGCCGATATCTTTAATAATGCTCATCTATATCTCCTTTATCACCGCGTCAAGCAGCGCGGTCATATCCTTTTCAACGAGTACGGCCGCGTCCATTACCTCCTGATGCGACAGCGGCTTAGGCGATATGCCCGCCGCGAGATTCGATATGCAGGAGAACGCCAGCACCGGAAGCCCCGCGTGAGCCGCCGTTATCGCCTCCGCAACGGTGGACATGCCCACCGCGTCCGCGCCAAGGATGCCCAGCGCGCGTATCTCCGCGGGCGTTTCAAAGCTCGGCCCCGGCATGAAGGCGTAAACGCCCTCCTTTAAGGCAATCCCGAGCCTCAGCGCCTCGCCTGCGGCCATATCGCGCAGGCTCTTAGTATAAACGAAGGACATATCGTTGAATCTGGGGCCGAATTCGTCTATATTGGGGCCGCGAAGGGGGCTTTCGTCGAAAAATTTTATGTGGTCGGTTATCATCATTACGGTGCCCGCCGAAAACGAGCGGTTTATGCCTCCCGCGGCGTTCGTAAGTATGAGCGCCCGCGCCCCGAGAAGCTTAAAGAGCCTTACGGCGTAGGCCGACTGCTCAAAGGTGTTGCCCTCATAGTAGTGGAAGCGTCCGCTCTGTATGAGCACGCGCTTTTCGCCAAGCACGCCGAAGACAAATTCGCCCGCGTGACCCGGCACCGTTGACCGGGGCAGGTTCGGCACCTCCTCAAAGCGTATGCGAACCGGGGAGTCGAGCATTTCGGCTATTTTCCCGAGGCCCGAGCCAAGCACAAGCGCCACGTCTATATCGCCCGTCTTTTTTCTTATATAATCCGCGCTTCTTTTATAATCGTCGTATGAAAACATATCCTACCTCATCTCTGAATGGGGAGCCACTTCAGTATCTTCTGAATGTGCTCGTCCCAGTATTCCCATTTGTGCGCGCCCTCGCCCTCAACGTATATCATGTCGAGTCTGCCCTCGAATATATCGCGGAAATGGCGGTTTACGGGGAGAAGATAATCCTGCTCTCCGCAGCAGACGTAGAACTTCGGAAGCGGAGTGCCTTCCTTTAAGCGCTTCTCAAGCATATACACGGTGTCCATCTCGCTTCCTCTCATCTCCTCAAGGGTGCCGAAGGTGAGGTTTCTGTGCATCTTCGCCTTGTCCGTCTGCACCTTGGAATTTTCGATGACGTATATCATATCCACGGAGCCCGACAGGCTTGCCGCCGCCGCGAACCGCTCCGGGAAGTTGGCCGCAAGCTTTATCGCGCCGTAGCCGCCCATGGACACGCCCGCAACGAAGGTGTCCTCCCGCTTGTCTGATATGTTGAAGAACCGCTTCACCGTAAGCGGCAGCTCCTTTGTAAAGAAATCGTAGAAGGGATAGCCTATCTTCTGATTGGTGTACCAGCCACGCTGGGTGGCGGGCATTACGATAACGAGGCCCGTGCGCTGGGCGTACCGCTCAAGGGCGCAGAAGCGCGTCCAGTCGGTGTGGTTCTGCGACGTGCCGTGAAGAAGATACAGAACGGGGTACGGCGGCTCGTACTTCTTCGGGGGCAGCGCACTGTACCCGTTTATCTGCTCGGGAAGGATGACGTTCATGTAATACTGTTGTCTTAAAAACTCGGAAAAAAAGCTTACCTCTGCAAGCGCCATATGTATGTTACCTCCTATGTGTTTTTGTCTCCGTT
>JAFOLN010000264.1 GCA_017419325.1 Clostridia bacterium | reverse complement strand
GATGCTTCGGAGAGCGATGACGGCGACGCCGCGGCAGCATAAAAAAAGAAAGCACGGGAAGCCCGAACGAGGCTCTCCCATGCTTTTATTCTCTTTGTCTTACCCAAGGCTCCTGCCAAGGGTATATGCTTCCTTCGTATAGCGGCTTCGCTTCGTCTGCGCGGGCGTGCCGCAGCCGCGCCCCAGCACCGTGCCCATGTCGCGGAAGTTTATATAGCGCACAAGCGTCTTATAATGCGCCGAAAGCGCCTCAAACGTCCAGTCGTCATCGTTCCACGCCACGGTTATGAGCGCGCTTTTAAGTCTGCGCGAGTTAAGGCTTGAGTTAAAGGCGCAGAATCGGTCTATCGTCGTTTTAAGCTGTGCGCTCATGCCGTAATAGTAAAGCGGCGTGGCAAATACCACCATGTCGCATGACAGAAGCTTGCGTCTTACCTCCTCCATGCCGTCCTTCTGAACGCACGGCCCCTCGTAGCCGCAGCGCACGCAGCCCGTGCAGGGATGGATGTTTGCGCGGCATACGTTTATCATTTCAACGTCGTGCCCCGCCTCCCGTGCGCCGCGCATGAACTCGCCCGCAAGTATTGCGGTGGAGCCGTCCGCGTTGGGGCTTCCCATGAGAACCACGATCTTCATTTCCTAAAGTCCTCCCCTTTATCTTTTTCCCGCGCTTTTAATACGTTGACGCCCTGCTTGACGAAAGCTTCCATACGCCGTCCTCCCGCGACAGCGTAAAATCACCCCGAAGCCGCCAGCGGCTCTTTCGGCCGCCGTATACCGCCGCTTCAACGCGGCTTTTTCCCGTCATTTCGGCTCTGCCGCCCGAAACGCTCACCTTTATCTCATCATGGACTGCCGAATAGTAATTAAGCTCACCGCTTAAAACGGAGTCGAAAAAGTCCCGCTTTTTCTGCTTTAAGCCGGTCATATGTGTCAAAGTGTAGCCGTCGGTCATGATCGCGTCCATGGCTTTTACGTCCTTGTCAATCATATACTGCCAATAGTCGCGGTAAAGCTTTTCTATCTGCTCTCTGTCGGTCATTTTCATACGCCCCTTTAAGTTATGCCTCGGGCTTTAACGGCCCGTAAAAGTAGGAGGACGCCGTACCTCGCTATGGCCATGCTGATCTGACCCGCGCCGGTCACGAGCATTACGTCCTTTTTCATCTGCTTACAGGACGCCGTTGGCCTTTAGCCACTTTTCAATGGCCGGCTTTGAGGACTCCACGCTGCTTCCGCTTATGGAAAGACCTTTTAGCACCTTCGCGCCCGCGCAGGTCTTCTTTATGTCCCTCTCGCTTCCGCCCATGCCGCTGCCCTCGTTTGTGCACAGGGGGAGTATGGTCTTGCCCTCAAAGTCGAACGCCTCAAGGAAGGTGAACACCGCCATGGGCATCGTGCCCCAGTAGTTGGGGTACGCGAGTATCACCGTGTCGTATGCGTCGACGGAGTCGGGCATCGATACAAGCTTCGGGCGCGCCTTCGCGCGAAGGTCGGCCTTTGCCTGGTCAATGCAGGTCATGTAGTCCTTTGCATAAGGCGTTTCCATCTCTATTTTGAACGTGTCGGTGTCGATAAGCTCCTTTATCTTGCCCACGGCCACCTCCGTATTGCCCACCTTTATATAGCGCATCGAGCCGCCGAAGTAATTCTCGTCCGCTCTCGAAAAATATGCTGTAAGTATCTTTGCCATTTTGTATCCTCAGTTTCATGTTTGACTTTTTATGGTTCATAGGTTATACTTTCTTTAAGTTAATGATACAACTTAAAGCTTACTTTAAGTCAATACCAAAATCCAAAATAATCGGAGTTTTATATGTTTTATACGGTAAGTGAAATGGCGCGGCTGCTTGAGGTTCCCGTTTCCACGCTGCGCTATTACGACAACGAAGGGCTTCTTCCCAATCTGGAGCGCTCAAAAAGCGGCACGCGCCTCTTTACGGAGCGCGATTACGAATGGTTAAAGGTCATAGACTGCCTTAAAAAATCGGGGCTTTCAATAAAGGAGATAAAGGCCTTTATCGCTTTGACCGAGCAGGGCGACGATTCCCTTTCCGAGCGTCGGGAGCTTTTCAGGGCACGGCGAAGCGCGGTGGAGCAAAAAATAAAGGAGCTTTCAGATATGATGGCCCTTCTTAATTTCAAGTGCTGGTATTACGACACGGCCATAGCCGAGGGCACCGAGGAGCGCGTGCGCGCCCTTTCCCCCGACGAGCTGCCCGAGCCTTATCGAGATGTAAAAAGAAAAATGAATATGGACGTATAAAAAACGGCGCGAATGCGCCGTTTTTTATTCTTGAAGTGATATGACTGCCGTCACGTCGCCGTCGCCCAGAAGCGCCTTAAGCTCGTCTTTTTCAATGCCCTGTATC
>JAFOLN010000263.1 GCA_017419325.1 Clostridia bacterium | reverse complement strand
GGCGCCGGTTTCCAATCTTCTCGCGGCTCCGCTTTTGCCCGTGATATTCGTGCTCACCGCTCTGTCGGCGGCGCTTTATACGACTCCCGCGGCGCACATCGTCCTTTATATGCTTGACGGCGTATGCACATACATCTCCGGAATGGCCGGGGCGCTGTCGCGCCTGCCTTATGCGTACCTTGCGACGAAGGGGGACGAGTATTACATATGGCTTGCCTTCGCGGCGGCCGTCGTTATGACGGCGTATGCGTCATGGGGGAAGATAAAGGCGCGCCACGCGGTGTGCATCATCCTTTCGTCCCTCCTTTTTGTGGGCGTGTTCGCGGGGCCCGCCGTGCCGCCGCGGGAGTCTGACGAGGGCTTCAGGCTGACGGCGCTCTACGTGGGGCAGGGGCAGTGCCTTATTCTTGAAAGCGAAGACAAAACGTTCGTATTCGACTGCGGCACCTCCACATACGGCGAGGACGCGGGGCAGACGGCGGCGGAGTATCTTAAGCGAAACGGCACCCGCCGCATAGACGCGCTCGTTTTAAGCCACTACCACGACGACCACGCGAACGGCGCGGCGCGTCTTATGTCCAACATAAAGACGGATATGCTCGTCATCCCCGCGTGGGGCGACGACGAGGGCGTTATGGAGGGGCTTGTGCGGACGGCGGACGAGCTTGGGACGGACGTATATACCGTTGCGGGCGACTGCACGCTTTCGGCGGGCGGCCTTGCGCTTCACATATATGCCGATTATATGTATGACCGGGGAGAGGACGAGGCAAAGGATTACAACGCAAACGAAAAGAACCTTGCGGTGCTGGCGCAGTACGGGGAATCCCGCGCATTGATAGAAGGAGACATCACGGGCGAGGACGAGGGCTATCTTTCTGAAACGGAGGATATGGAAACGGACGTGCTGGTGGCGGCGCATCACGGCTCGAAGTATTCGTCGTATGCCGATTTTCTCAATATAGCGACGCCCGACATAGCCGTAATATCCGCGGGCAGGGGAAACTCCTACGGCCACCCGTCAGAAGAAACGCTTGACAGATTTGAAAGGCTGGGCGCTCAAGTGTGGCGCACCGACACGGACGGAAACGTGGTCATAGACACGCGAGGAGACGGAAATTTTTCGGTATATCAGAGGAAAAAATAAGATCCCGCGGCTCCTTCTCATTAAAGCCTCGGGATCTTTTCCTGTCGTAGACCTTTTTGCTTTTTATCACCCGCGTAACGGGGCTTACATTGTCCCAGACGACGCGCCGCTTTAAGTCATGAGCGCGCTTCTCTTTTTTGGACAGCTTCTCGTAGGGTACGAATTTTTTCATAAAATCACTCCTTTGAGGCAATATTATCACGCCCCTTTTCGTTTGTCCATAGTATATGAAAAGATGTAATAATATTGAAACACTCGCCCTGCACGGTTTTTGTCGCATAATATTTATATATACTTGAAATTATCTCAGTTGTTTGATACAATATCTATATCTATAAAATGTTGAAAGGGGAAAATCATCATGAACAAGAAACTTCGCATCCTGGCGCTTGTTCTTTCGGCAGCTATGGTAATGGCATTCTTCGCAGGCTGCTCGAGCCAGAAGAGCGACAGCGACGCACAGGAAGGCGATACCGCGGCAAAGACCTACGTTATCGCAACCGACACCACGTTTGCGCCGTTTGAATTTACGGACGCTGACGGCAATTTCGTTGGTATCGACGTTGACATCCTCGCAGCAGTTGCAGAGGATCAGGGCTTCGAGTACGAGCTTCAGCCGCTCGGCTTCGACGCATCTCTTACGGCTGTACAGTCCGGCACTGCAGACGCTATGATCGCCGGCATGAGCATCACGGACGAGAGAAGAGAGACGTATGACTTCTCCGACCCGTACTACGCAAGCGGCGTTGTGCTCGCGGTTTCCGCAGCATCTCCGATAGACTCCTATGAGGGCATCAGAGGCGCGAAGATCGCCGTTAAGACGGGCACAGAGGGCGCGGCTTACGCCGAGTCCATCATGGAAGAGTATTCGCTGGAGCTTTCGTACTATGACGATTCCGCTTATATGTACGAGGCTGTAAAGACCGGCGACGCAGCAGGCTGCTTC
>JAFOLN010000262.1 GCA_017419325.1 Clostridia bacterium | reverse complement strand
GCCGAAAACAAGATGACCACCACCGTGGACATGACTGACAAGACGGTATATCAGTCCGCCGATATAAAGGCGCTCTACGATGCGTTCATTGAAAACGGCATAGAAGTGTCCGCTGACAAGAAGTCTTCCACGATATGGACGAAATTCGACAGCGACTACGGCACCGTATACGAAAAGAGAACGACCGAGGACAATTCGCAGTACAATGCGGAGGGCACTGCGCTCATAGCCGGCGGAAGGCTCGATATAGCGACCGTGACCGAAAAGTATCTTCCCAAGGCGGCAGTTGACGCGATGATGAGTAATGCTTCGGGCATTACGGGCGGTCCTACCGGCGAGCTTACGCTCGTTCGCATAACGGGTTCGATTACGGGCGGCGAGCAGTTAAGGCGCGACATGGGCATAACGATGGAGGCAACGGCGCAGCTTGACTCCGACAAAGCGACGCTTCAGACATCGATGGCGGCCGTGGCAGGCGGTATATCAAAGTATTTGACTCCCACCGTAAAAGGCTACGCAAGCCAGGGCATGCTCATAGCCGGCGCAACGTATACAACATATAAGATATCGAAGGGACCGCAGGGCAAGGATTCAAGCTCGCTTTACGCAACGCTCAGTCTCCTGGACCCGAAGGATCCCCAGAGCGCAAAGGCCATCCGGACGCTTTCAAACGAAATACAGGCGTACGAGGCGCTCAGAGCCAAGGTATACCTTGACAGCAGCCTTGTAAACGGCGGCAGCGTCGCAGGAAAGGCAGTAACGAGCGGAGCGCCTCCCGTAAAGCTCGCTATTACCATAGGCACGTTCGGCTATAACGGCATAAACAGCTTTACCGTCAAGAATTTAGGCCAGGAATACGACTCCATCATGCGCTCCATCTGCGCGGAGATCGCACGTCAGGATCAGAGGCGCATAAGGGACAGGGAGCAGTATGAACGAGAGCTCTACGAGAAGTGGAGAAAGATAGCGGAGCGCGAGAACTGGAACAAGGCCGAAAGAGAACGGCTCATAAGAGAGGCCGTTGAGGACGTATTGAACGGCAAGACGCCGCCGCTTTACTACAGGTTCGACGACAACTTCCCGAAGTTCAACCTCTACATTGACCCCTCGGGCTACGTATTCGAGGCAACCGAGGACAACCGCGTTTCGGGCATAACGAGCACCATAATGGAGGGCACGGGCTCCGGCTTCGTTGACTGGAGCGACCCGAACGAGAATGCGGACGAAAGACAGGAGAACCCGGTATTGACAAGCGAAGCGGCAACGGGCATAAACAGCCGGACTGGCGTCGAGTACACCCCGGCCGAATCAAGGGACGCAAAGGGACGCTACGGCTGGGACGTTCCCGCGGGCGAGTGGAAGGTGCGTTTCGAGGACAAGCGCGAATCGGCGGAATTTGCCGACGCGGAAACGAAGTCCATGACGGTGCCGCCCGAGCATACGCAGGTAAACATAGGCCTTCTTTCGACGAAGAACCCCGAGGTGGTGCTCGCGGCACAGACGAAGGACGAAAGCGGAGCGCCTGTTCCCGGCTCGGTCACCGTCGGCTTCAGTAAGTACATGCAGATGGAGTCGCTCGTTGACATGAGCGCGCAGGAGAGCGCGAAGATTCCGTCGAACACCGACAGCTACGACAGCGCGAAGACGAGGATAAACCTTGTCGATACCGACGGAAACCTCATCCCGGGCAAAATAACCTTCGTGCCCGAGTACAGAGTGCCCAATACGGGCTACCTCTCCTCGTCGGTCTATCAGACGGACATAATAATGAGCGATTACTTCGCAAAGCAGGTCATCTTCACGGCCGACGACCCCGCATCCTTCGACCTTGAGAGAACGGACATTATGGTTTCGGGCACGGTCGTAAGCTACGCGGGCGTTAAAATGGATTACGACTTCATTATGAACGCGGCCGAGGCGATAAGCACGCTGACGGGCGAAGAGGAGCTTGCCACCGTTACGCGCACCGACGCGAAAACGGGCGAGACCATAACCTGCACGGTAAAGACTTCCTCCGTCACCGTGACGGGCGATGTGTCGCCGTCAGCTCCGGTATACGCCGCGACGTACGGCGCGAACGGACAGATGACTGACGTAAAGATACTGACGGAGCCCGGCACCGCGTCCATCGGAAGCGGAGCCATGGTAAAGCTCATGTGGGTAAATTCCGGCACGTTTACGGCAAAATGCGCGTTCGTGCAGGTGAACCTGAAATAAAGAATAGACCCGTGATAAAGGCGCGGCGGAAAAATTTCCGCCGCGCCTTCTGTTATTTATGTAAACGCGCGAAAACGGAACGTCACGTATTCTTACGCCGTCTAATTTATGTTGAAGTCTGTAAAAAAGTATGTTATACTGTACTATCAATAAAAATATACTATTTGGACGGCGGCCGCGGGCGAAAAAATCGGGACGCGGCGCGAAAAAGGGAATATATCATGAACGAACGATTGAAAAAACAGGCCATTGGGGCAGTCTGTATGCTCCTTTCGCTTTTTGTGATTCTTTTAAGCCTTCCTTTCTCACCGGAGGCGGGGGCGCAGGACGCGCAGGACGCGCCCGACTGCCACGAGATGACCGAGCTTTGGTTCGGCGGGCGCGCCGTGCTCTCACAGGCGGACGGTGACGGCGCTGCGGGCGCGGTATACGCTTACTTCGGCGAAAGGGAGAGAGACCTGTCGGGCGCGGCGAAGCTTGAATCCGATGATGATATCACGGTCTCCGACAAAGTGGAAGGCGAGCGCGAGGCGCGGGCGCGGGGCATAGCCGACATGGAGGCGCGCGCCGACATAGATGTTCTTGACGCGGAGGTCACGCCGATTATCGACGGGGAGCACACAGAATACAATGACGACGGCAGCATAAGCATGTACGTTTACGAATGGACGTTCTACGACTACGATGACTTAAGCGACGGCGAGGGAGGAAGCGACGTTGCGGGCCACGGCACGTATCATAAGATAACGCTCATGCCCTCGGGCGAGGGCTTCGAGATATGCGCCGACGAATACGACGAAAGCGATCTTTACGGCGTGTGCACTCTGCCGGGCGGCCCCATAATAACGGCGGACGGCGAAGATGCGGCGCCTGCCGAAAACGCGGACGGCGCGGCCGTGCTTCAGAGCACGAACTACTATGCCTCATACGACCCGGACGCGGCGGTAAGATACGCAGACAAATACGTATACAACGGCGCGGTGTCCTCGGGAAAGCTCTATGAAAGCTATTACAACAAGGCCTACGCGAACTTCAACGACGTGGGCGGCGACTGCGCGAATTATACGTCCCAGTCCATCTACGCGGGCGGCATGCCGCAGGTCAGGGGCACGGCATACGGCACGGACGGCTGGTACTACGTTTCCGCCTCCGACAGAAGCGGCACCTGGACGAGCGCCTCGCGCCTCTGCGAATGGATGGGCAAGAACCGCGGCGTGCTTCTTTCGGCCAACAACACGAATATCTACAAGGGAAGCCCATGCTTCCATTCAAACAAGAGCCACGCCACCATCTGCGTGGGAAAGAACAGCGCAGGCACCCACGTTTTAAACTCCCACAACTACGACAGGTACCATGTTGTATGGAGCTACATAAGCGGCACGGTGTATACGGTGCAGCTCACGCCCTACGACGACTATACGCCATCGTCGCCCCAGCCCCAGCCGGAGCCGGTACATACGACCCATGTAAAGGGCGCGTTCCAGTATTACGGCGCGGAGCATCCCCACTACAACTACTATAAATGCTCCGTCTGCGGAAAGGTGTTCACCGACAGAACGACGAGAAAGATAGCCTCGTGCACCGAATGCTATCCCCCCGCGGAGGAAAAGACAAGGACGGGCTACGTTGTGGGCACGACGGGCGGCCTTGAGGTAAACTCGAAGCCCTGGGCGGGCTACGCGGTGGGCACCATACCGGAGGGTGCGGCATGTACCGTTTACCCCGACCGCGCCGTAAGCGGCTGGTACTGGGTGGAGTACAGAGGAATCGGCGGCTACGCCTACAGCGGATATATCTCATTTACGCCGCCGCCTCCCACGGGAGTATGGCTTAAGGCGGACAAAACGGAGCTTGCGGCGGGAGGAAAGGTGACCTTCACCTACGGCGCGAACAACGCGACGGGCTACGTTATGGGCATAGACAAGGCGGGAACGGGCCGCATAGTCACCCCGACTCTGGGCATCGCAACGACATATGAGCAGGTGTTCTCCGACCCCGGCACGTATACCGTATACGTGACCGCCTACAACAACGCGGGCAGCACGGAAAGCGGCCGCGTAAGCTTCACCGTATATGAGCCCATGCCCGCCGTGCCTGTCGTAACGCTTTCCGCTGAGAAAATAACGACGGACGGAAGCCTTACGGTGTCGTGGACGGCGGCAGACAACGCGGTGAGGTATCAGTATTACATCGGCGAATACCCGGAGGAGTATATATGCGAGTCGCCGAAAAAGAGCGGCGTGACAGGGGAGCTCAGCCTGTCCTGCGAGGGGCTTTCCTGCGGAAAATATACGGTACGCGTGCGCTCCCTGAGCGCGCGGGGAGTAAAGAGCGAGCTTTCCGCCCCCGTTTCGTTCACGGTAAGCGAGCCTGAGCTTAAGCCCGCGGGGAAGATAACGTCGAACGGCCGTACATACGAGCTTTTCGACTGTGAAACGTCGTGGACGTATGCCGAAAGCCTCTGCGAAAGCCTGGGAGGCAGGCTTGCGGTCATAACGGACGAGAATGAAAACGAAGTCATACGCCGCCTTGTCCGGACGGGCGAAAAGGAGAAGTATTTTATAGGCGCGTCAAACGTCTCCGAGGGAGACTATAACGACTCGTCCGCCCCGTATGCGTGGATCACGGGCGAGGCCTTCGGTTATTCAAACTGGGCGCAGGGAGAGCCGAGCGTATTCGGCGTGAACGCGCTAAAGCGCCATTTTGCGGCGACAGACAAAACGGGAGCGTGGAGCAGCACATACAACACGAATAAATACGGTACGGGCTTCATTCTTGAGCGCGAAGCCGATTCGTCTGAAATACCGGGAATGGTTGACATAACATCATTGGAATACGCGGACGGCGCGGTTACGCTTACATGGGACGCGCCTTCCGACGACGGGAAATACCTAGTATACAGAAGGGCGCGCGGTGAAGAGCAGTGGACGCTCCTTCCCGCTGAAGCAAAAGGCGGGAACTTCACGGATGAGAGCGTACCCGAGGGCAGAACGTATGAATACGCGCTCTATCCGGGCGGGGACGCGGATTTCGTCCCGGGCGCGGACGAGAAGGGCAGGCAGGTTCAAGTTTATCTTAACGGCGCGATGTCGGACGCGGACGGCGCGGCGGAGTATAAATGCCTCGACGGCGTGTTTACGTTTTCGGGCGATGTGTCAGAGGAAGCGCCCGTATACGCCGCCATGTACGACGCGGACGGACGGATGACGGGAGTAAAGGTACTCCGTTCGCCCGGTACCGTGGACGCGGGCGGCGCGTACCGCGTTAAGCTCATATGGATGAACGCGGGCACGCTTTCGCCGAAAAGCGAATGTGCGGAAATAAGCCTTAAATAGAGAATGGGAGGAGTGCCGCAGCATGTATGAGCTTTTAACAAAAAACAACGGAGCATTTCGGAGATTATAACATAGAAAACGGCACAGCCGTATGATATTATATAATTGTAACGGTTTGGATAACGCGACGCGGACTGCCGGGGGGCACAGATATGAAAAAGAAAACAATAAGCATTATTTTAGCGCTGTGTATGATCTTTATGATGATGTCCGCCATAGGACTTGCGGACAGCGGATATGGGAAAGCGTATGCAGTCGGAGGCGGAAATATTTATTATACGCTGGAAAATAACGATACAGAGATAACCATCAGAGGCTCGGATGATACCGTGACCGCCGTCGATATACCCGAAAAAATAGACGGAGTGCCCGTAACGTGTATAGGTCCGAGTGCGTTCAGATTTTGCGAAGCTCTCACTTCCGTTAGTGTACCGTCCGGGGTACTTACGATAGAACATTCCGCTTTTTATCAATGCAGAGTTCTTGCGCTGGTGAAGCTGCCCGAGGGGCTTGAGACCATAGGCGAT